>NZ_CP046706.1 GCF_009873495.1 Nostoc sp. ATCC 53789
GTAAAAATTTATTTAAATTTATTTTCAGTAACTAATATTTCTAAGTTTCTCAAGAAGCAAAACTTCAGCGTCTGATTCCGAAAGTTCTTCTAGCTCTGCAGGAATTGTTAATTCAGTTTCATTCTCGTTTTGCAACTCCAAATCATCAGATAAATTACAAAATTCCATAGAAAGAACATTTGATACTAGATAATCTACTAGCTTACCAACTGTAGGATAATCAAAAGCCAAAGTAGATGGTACCGAACAACTCAAACTAGTTTGCAACTTATTCCTCAACTCCACAGAAGTTAAAGAATCCATACCCAGGTCAAAAAAGCCAGTTTCTAATGAAATAGATTCGGGATTATTGATTCCCACGACTAAGGATAATTGACGACGGATATGAGCCACTAATAGGGAACGACGCTCCTCGGTCGCTGCAGCTTCCAACTTAGACAGAAATTCCGAGCCAGTTACACCATAAGTTGTTTGGATAATTTTTTGCCAATCTGACAAAAATGTCCAATTGGCTACTTTCTCTTGCCATGCTGACCACTCAATTGGCACAATCCCTACTTCAGCGTCTGATAGCTTACCTTCCGGTCTAGCATTACCACTCATTAGTAATTCTAGGCATTCTAACATCTGGTTCGGAGATATCACACCCATACCCTGTTGATGAATCCTAGTTTCGACACCTCGTTCTGCAGCCTCTCCCACTTGAGAAACTGCCCCCCAATGCAAGCTCAATCCTGGTAGTCCCATAGCTTGACGATAATGGGCTAAACCATCAAGAAACCCATTGGCTGCAGAATAATTTCCTTGACCAGAAGAACCCAACAGGGATGCAACAGAAGAAAACAACACAAAAAAGTCCAATGACTGATTTTGAGTTAATTGATGCAGATGCCAAGCTCCCTGGACTTTGGCAGCCATCACTTTCTCAAAGCTTGACCAAGTTTGATTTGCCAATACCCGATCAGATAACATTCCCGCAGAATGAATTATCCCCGCTAATGGTATCTTGGAGTTCTCAATGTTATGCAGCACTCTTGTAATAGCTGTAATATCAGACACATCTGCCTTTTCTACTACCACTGCCGCTCCGGCCATTTCCAACTCCGTGAGTTTTTTCTTGGCGGCTTCATCCGGTGAACTGCGCCCTACCAAGACTAAATTCTTGGCTCCCTTGGATACCATCCAATGGGCTACTAGTAAGCCCAAACCTCCCATACCTCCGGTAATTAAGTAGGTAGCATCGGAGCGGAAACTTAAAGGCTTTTGAGTATTTACATTATCTGATGATGACTGTCGTCCTTCGATCAAGGTTTGCCTATAAGAACTGGGCACCAACCTAGCTACATAACGAGAATTACCACGCCATGCTACCTGGTCTTCCTTATCCAGAGACCAGATTTCATTAAATAGTGCATTTACTTGATCTTCTATGGCCTGCAGTGGGTCTAAATCTATGCGTACACAGTTGAGTTCTGGGTGTTCTAAGTTAATCACTTTACCCATTCCCCATAGTGAAGATTGGGCAACTCCTGGTATGACTGGGTGATTCGTCGGTACTGGTTGAGAACCAGAAGTTACTAACCATAACCAGGGTGGTTGAGATAACCCCCCTTTGACTAATGCCTGTAGCAAAAATAAGGTGGTGCCACACCCATTGAAAGATAACTTTTCTAATTCGTCAGAATTGATAGTTTTACTTACTCCTGAAGAGATACTCCAACATTGCACTACTCCGTTTAATGATGGTGAAGATGTTGCTAGTTCCCTTATGAGTAGCTCATATTCTGATAGGTTATTGGGGTTAATAGTAAACTCTGTTGGGGCAATTTGTTCATATTTGTCCCCAGCAAATACTAAGGTACAAACATCTCCATGAGAATTTAGTTGTCTTGCTAGTTGTTGAGCAACTCCTTTATCATCTGCGAATAGCAACCAACTCTTCGCTGTTGATCCAGTGCACTCAATTGTTTGAGGTGCTTGAGCTATAATTACTGCTTGTTGAGACAATATTTCTGGCATTCCTTGAACTTCTGGCAAGGTAACTACCTGAGTAAAACCTGTATCCTCTAACACTTTCTTCCAATTACTACGACTTAGCAGAGGATAGTCTGGTCTTAATTGATAATCTTGGAACTTCCACCATCCTTCTAACAATCCAAAGACTAAATCCACCCAACTTGTGCGAGTTGTTGCTTCATACAAAACTAACATTCCCCCTGGTGCTAACAATTGCTTCACATTGGATAGTGTTTGCTTGATATTAGTTGTTGCATGGAGGACATTGGCTGCAATAATTACATCATATTGATAATATTCAAATCCTTGGGTTGCTGGGTCTTCTTCAATATCTAAGGTTTGATATTTTAAAAATTTATAATCACGGAATTTTTCTTGGGCTTTACCAGTGAATAATGCTCCAATATCTGTGAACAGATATTGTGCCTGGCTTGGATTTAGATTGGGTAGAACATAACTAGTGGTTCCTCCTGTTCCAGCTCCAATTTCCAATAACCGTATTCCTCTTGTCGGAGGTAGTTTCTCGGTGCCTTGGGTGATGACTTTTTGCACAATAGTGTTCATCACCTTGGCTGCACTTGAATCTTCATACAGTTGGGTTGCTGTAGTTAAATCTCCTTGGGGGAAAACCAGTTGCACTGGGTCTACTGCTCCTCGCAGTACCCCATACAGTTGAGTACCACAACGGTCTAATAATGTCAATGTTGCAGCTTCATCTGGAGCTTGGCGAAGTAAATTCTGGTTTTTTCCCGTGGGGTTGACTTTTTCCAAGGTTTGTCCAACCTTCCACTGTTGTTGTTTGCACTCAAGAATGCCCGCTTCTGATAATATTTGTAATAAACGCTTGAATAATCGCTGCTGAGTTGGAACTACTCCTAAGCGTTGGGCTGCTGTATCGGAGTCAAAAGTCTCTCCCAGTTTGTATGACCAACCCATTGACAGCAGTCCTTGCACTATATAATCTACGCTTAATTCCTCTAAGCTTCTTGCGAAAAGCAAAGTACTATTGTCATCTATCTGAGTAACTAATTCTGTAAGGTCCTTCGTCAGTTTTTGCTCTATTTCTACTGGTGTTAACAGGAAATCAGGGGCTGGCAGCCTACCCAAAAGACCTTTGCTTCTCCATTCCACAGAATACAACCAATCTGTAATTGATTCCGTTTGTGTAAGTTGCAAACTCCTCAAAAATTTTTCACGGGGAGCACGTCGAAGGGTAAAACCGTCAATGCGACCAAAGGACTGACCCTTTTCATCTAGTAGATGCATATCAAAAGTACGGGTCTGCAATTGTTCATTGAATCGAGTGGGTTGATTAACATAGGCATAGAAACGGCGCGGAGCTGGACGACTCAGGGTCATCCCCTGCACCTTCCATGGAGTCCAAAATACTCCTGGTTCATCAAGACGAGAATCTAAAATCTCAGGAGTTGCGCGAGCACAGGCATCAAGAAGAGCTGGATGGATTGGTTCCCCAGCAAGTTGGGATTCCAAGGCTTGTGGCACTTCGATTTCCCCAAGGTAAGTTCCTTCGCCTACCCAAACCTGACGCATTGCATCCAGCATCGGACCGATCCAGAAGCCTGTGTTCACATACATTTGGTTGTAAATTTCTTTTAAATTATCATTATCAATTGCTCTCAACTTTTGCTTGAGAGCTTTGATGTCTAGGTTTAAAACTGGCAAAGACGGGGGGGTCTTCACTAAAGTCATTTCAGCATGCTGCTCCCATTGGTCTTTGGAGGTAGTATCTCGGCTAAAAACTTGTACTTTTTGTTTAGTCTGGGTAGTATCAGCAGGGTGAATCAACAGTTCTGTTTCACGGGTAGTATTGGCGGTTGCCAAAATTAGAGGTTGTATAAAGTTAACCTCCTCCACCGCTACTGGTGTACCCACAGCTGCAAATGTCATGGCAATATAGCTCACACCGGGAATTACATCCGTCTCGTAGAGTTTGTGGTCTCTAATCCAGGGATGACTGGTTAGATTGATATGCTGGTGGTAAATTATCTGCTCGGTGGATGGTAGTTCTACCTTAATTCCCAATAGTGGATACATTTGTTGATTCAGTTGTTTCGTATATCCCTGGGAAGCCTCGATCCAATAACGTTGCCGTTGAAAGGGATAAGTCGGCAATACTACCTTGCTACGAGAATAATCTTTATCAAACCCTAACCAATCAACTTTAACTCCATGCACATATAGTTCAGCCAAACTTTGTAGCATTTGCTGCCAGTCTTCTTGACCTGGTCTCAAAGAAGGCAACCAAACTCCCACATCTTCTGGCAAGCACTGTCTTCCCATGCCTAACAAAGTTGGTTTGGGTCCAATTTCTAAGAAGATGGAATAACCTTCTTGCTGTAATGCGTCCATACTTTGGGCAAATTTCACCGGTTGCCGGACATGATTTACCCAATAGCTTGCTGTGGCAATACTATTCTCTGCCCTAGCTCCCGTTACATTTGATACTAATGGAATATTTGGTTGATTGTAGGTTATTTCTGATGCTACTGCTTCAAAGTCCGCCAACATTGGTTCCATCAAATGTGAATGGAATGCGTGAGATACTTGCAGTCGTTTTGTCTTAATGTCTTCTGCTTCTAAGCTATTTTGAACCGCTCCAATTGCTTCTGCCTCACCAGAAATGACAATGCTTTGGGGTCCGTTAATCGATGCGATCGCTACTTTTTGAGAGTATGGTGCAATTAGTTGATTTACCTTTTCAATTGAAGCCATTACAGATAACATTTCACCCCCAGAGGATAACTGTTGCATTAGTCTTCCTCTATGAGCAATCAGTTTTAAACCATCTTCTAAACTAAATATTCCTGCTACTGTGGCTGCCACATATTCCCCAGCACTATGCCCCATCACCACATCCGGTTTTATTCCCCAGGATTCCCATAGTTTATAAAGAGCATATTCTATTGCAAATAAAGCTACTTGGGTATAGGCGGTTTGGTCAATAATACTACTGTTTAATTTTTGATTATCTTCTGGGTAAATAATATCTAAAATCGATTTTTTTAAATATGGTTGTAGAATTTGTTCGCACTGCTCTAAGGTTTGACGGAAGACAGGTTGGGTTTTATAGAGTTGCCTTCCCATATTTATATACTGTGAACCTTGTCCAGTAAACAGGAAGGCAATTAATGATGATTGATTATTACTAGAAGGTTTTCCTGTGAATACACCATTAATTTCTTCTTTCGCACTAATTTTTACTAATTCATCAGTTAAAACTTGAGTGTCAGGGGCGATAATTGCTAATCGATGATCAAAATGACTACGTCCTGTATTAGCTGTATAACAGATGTCTGCTATTTCTAACTCTACGTTGCTTTCCAGATGATGCTCATAACGACTGACCAACTCTTCGAGTGCTTTTGGTGTTTTAGCTGACAAAGTTAACAGGTGAAGCGAACGCTCCTGATAATCATTATTTTTGCTTCCCTCCCCACGACCTGTTTTGACTTGATTCGGTGGTTCTTCCAAAATTAAACAAGCATTTGTACCACCAATTCCCAGTGATTTAACCCCTGCACGTCTAGGAATTCCATCAGTTTTCCAGTCTTGTAACTTTTTATTTACATAAAATGGGCTATTGGCAAAATCAATCAAAGGGTTGGGTTGGTCAAAATGTAAGATTGGTGGTATTTTCTTATATTTTAAAGCTAATGCAGTTTTTATGAACCCTGCAACTCCGGAAGCAATTTGTAAATGTCCTACATTTGTTTTTACCGAACCAATAGCACAAAATCCTAATTTATTAGTAGTTGATCTAAAAGCCTGAGTCATAGCTGCCACTTCAATGGGGTCTCCCATGGAAGTTCCTGTACCATGAGTTTCAAAATAAGTAATAGTTTCAGCGTTAATTCCTGCTAAAGCAATCGACTCAGTCACACCAGTAGCTTGGCCTTCCTGGCTAGTAGCAGAATACCCCACTTTCATAGCTCCATCATTATTAATGGCTGACCCTTTAATCACACAGTAAATATGATCCCCATCGGCGATGGCTTCATTCAATCTCTTCAATAAAACTATTCCTGAACCATTGCCAAAAATCGTACCTTGAGCTTTAGCATCAAAGGCGCGACAATGTCCATCAGGAGACAAAATCATCCCATCTTCATATAAATGACCTGCTTTTTGGGGCACACTAACCGATACTCCCCCCGCTAAAGCCATGTCGCACTCCCCACTGACCACACTTTGATAAGCTGTGTGGATCGCTACTAAAGAAGTTGAACAAGCCGTTTGTACATTCAGACTTGGACCCTTGAGATTTAATTTATAAGATACTCTTGTAGGTAAATAGTCTTTATCATTAGCAATTTGAATTTGGAATCCTCCCATAGAATCCAGCATCATTAAATTAGGTCCATCTTCAGCATTAAACTGATTCCGATTGGGGAATAAATTGTGCATGAAGTATGTATTCATCCCCGCACCTGCATACATACCAATTGCACCTTCATAGGTGTTTCCATCGTAACCAGCATCTTCAAGTGCTTCCCAAGCACACTCAAGGAATAAGCGTTGTTGGGGATCTATGATCATCGCCTCTCGTGTACTATAGCCAAAAAAGTTGGCATCAAATTCTTCGATGTTTTTGATAATAGGTGCAGCTTTAACGTAGTTTTTATTCTCCAATCGTTGCTTGTGAATACCTTCATTCAGGACTTCTTCCTTAGAGAAAAAAGAAATTGATTCCACTCCATCACATAAATTTTGCCAAAATTGAGAAATATTTTCTGCTCCTGGGAAGCGACAAGCCATGCCAATGATCGCTACATCTCTTTGATTAACTGCTGATGTTCGCAATTTCGCACGGGCAATTCCGTCTTGGGATGATCCCTCTAATGAATCTTTTTTTGTCAAATATTCAACTATTGTATGAATTGTCGGATATTTAAATAAATCTACAACTGACAAGGTTGTGTCAAATAATTCCTGTAGCTTACTGTGAACTTGTGCTAGCATTACAGAATGTCCACCCAACTCAAAAAAGTTATCGTGAATCCCCACTTCCGGAATCTGTAATACTCCTTGCCAAATCTCGGCTACATCACGTTCCAACTCATTCCCCGAAACAAAATTCTGTGCCTTTAATTCAGCCAAAGCTGTGCTAATTTGAGCAACAATTTCCTTAAATTCTCCGTTTTCAAACCGTTCTTTTAATTGTTTTCTTTGAATTTTACCGATAGAAGTTTTCGGAATAGTTGTCTTTTCTAACGGAATTAAGTAATTAGGATTAATCCCAATAGATTTGACAACGTGAGTGCGAATTGATTTAATTAGCTCCACTAAACCATTATCAATAGTCTTTTCTGTGTTAAAAAATATAGCTAATCTATCTGTACTTCTATTTTCATTCCAAATTGCACAAGCAGCGGTATAAGAAACTTCAACCTCTCCTAATTCTTCAACAACAGCTTCTATCTCATGACTATAATAATTTACTCCATTAACAATAATTACATCTTTTTGTCGTCCTGTAATTGTTAAACATCCACCTTTTAAAAATCCTAAATCACCTGTGTTAAACCAACCATCTTTTGTAAAAGCTTCTTGGTTCGCCTCCTCATTTTGGTAGTAGCCTATGGTTACTGAATTTCCCTGAAGTTGCAGCTGTCCAATTGTCCCCTCTTCCACCACTTGTTGATTTTCATCTACAATCCGCACAGATGCTCCGGGTATGGGACCACCAACCGAAACAAAGGTATCCTCGTCTGAGGTGGTTTCCAAAGAGAAACTATTTGACCAAGTGATTCCTGAACAGGTTTCGCACATACCAAAAGCTGGGTGCAGTGCAGTGGATGGTAACCCATGTTGACCCAGTAATTTCAGGAAATTTCGCGCAGTTTTGGCGATAACAGGTTCCCCAGCATTTACCAAAAACCTCATGGAAGATAAATTCCAATGTTTACGGCTAATTTCTTCGGCGCGATCGCACAATAAGGTAAAGGCAAAATTCGGAGCCCAGCTAATTGTTCCTTGGTGACGAGTAATCAAATCTAGCCAGTTGAGAGGATTTTGCAAAATGTATTCCGTTGGTATGTGAACTTGCTGACAACCCAAATCCACTGCCATAATGCTAAGGAACACTAGCGCTCCCACGTGATCCATCGGCATCCAATTCAAGGTTACATCCTGACGGTTAAAGCCATTCATCACGATTGTGCCTGCCGTCATACTTAACAAGTTCTGATGAGAGATTTTTACCGCTTTGGGTATACTTGTACTACCGGAAGTAAGCATTAGCAATGCTAAATCTTCTGGTTGGCTGACATACAAGTTTTTATCTGGTTCGCACTCTCGTAACTCATCAATGGCGATTGTCTCAAACTGCTCTGATTGAAATAGTTTTGACAAAGGTCGTATTTTCGATACTGATTTAATATCTGTTAGGATCAAACATTGTTCTAATAGCTGCCAAATATGATGAAGCTTGTTAGTACTATTACTGCCTTCTTCATAATTAATTGGCACAGGAACTGGTATAGGGATAAAACCTCCTAAAATACAACCCCAAAAACCAGCAATAAAATCTTGATTTCGTTCTAACTGAAAAATTACTTTGTCTTGGGGTTTGAGTCCCAGTTTCCTTAACCCTCCCAAGATTTTTTGCGCTTCCTCAAGTAAATCTTGATACGATTGATTATACTCAGAGCCATCCAAGTTAATATATGTTAAGCCTCGCCCAGAATGCTTTTTGACTGCTCTTTGTAAAACTTCTGACAAACTTTTTGGAGCATCTGCTGGCATACCCAGATACCCACTGTTACTTAGTGCTTGTACATTTGCACCTAAATTTTCATGTGAAGGTGTAATCATTGTAGCATTTTTCTTTATAGTGTAGGCTTTTCAGTACTTAGTTAGGACTTACGCAACTGGTATAGAACCCATTTGGGATCTATTTGTTAGCTAGCCGTTTGAGCATCAATCTGATGAAACAAAGGTTGAGCTTTGCTGTAGCTGCTGCTGAGAGTTATCTCAAAATTTTTCACCAAACTCTTGCATCGTTCCATCCAAGCGTTTGAGCGTTCAATTACCCAACGAGTTGCGATCAGGGCAAATCCTGTTTTACCAAGGGCGGCTTTTTCGGCTTTGGTTGGCTTGGGTGCTAGTTCAAACCGAATCTTAGGGGTTAAGCAAAAATAAATTGAACAAACCTTTTTGTGATGTCACTTAAAGGATAATGTGGCCGAAATTAAAACATAAAGTGACCGCAAAGCAGAACTTAGTAGGGAAGGGTGTTTAAGAGATTTGAATGCGTTAGCCAAGCTTAACGAAGTTATCGGTGCAGATTGTGTGCAACGTAAAAATAGCATTCCAGCTTGATTGGGGCGGCCACTTTATCCTTTAAAAACGGCCACTTTATCCTTTAAGTGACATCCTGCGGCAAGGTTATGCTTTCAAAAGCGGCAAACTTATGGTTACAGTGACACTTTTTTGGGGTATCTGTCTTGGCAACACTATAAATCGTGGGGTATTCATCAAGTTATAAAAAATGGGGAGGCTTTTTTCGGTTGCTTGTCTGTTCACCTCAGTTACTTAAGTTGTTTGAAGCTTCCCCATTTTTTATGATGTTGTCCCAAGGGTATCCAGGGCGAACGCACAGCATTTCTGAAACCCTTGCTAGGATAAGGATATTGACGAAAAAAGAGGCTCAATTAAAAAACGTCGAAACTCTTGCTATTGAAGGATTCTTATAATTTAGATGCCTTTGCTCTGCAAGGGTATCGAAGGTTTGTTCAATTTATTCCAGCGAGGAGCTTTGCAAGATATCTTAAGATCCTGCTTCAGTTCATTAGAAACTGAGCAAAGCTGAGACTAAATTGTTATTAACAGCATATTTCCTTCTTGGGTTCCAAAAAAACTGTCTTTAGATAGATGATTTCACTTGACAAGAGATAAATTAGTATAGTATGGCAAGAATTAGGTTGAAGACAAAATAAGATACCCTTATCTTTTATCCGCCATAAACTACGATTAACACTACTTCCCTTGATATACAACACTTTCACCAACATGCGATCGCGGAGGGTGCATGTTGGCAACGGAATACAAACTATTACGCTGCCGATGAATTTTGCTTGTCTTTGGTATCGTCTTTGATGCGTAATCCAAGCGATAACCATTTACAGGGTGCTAACTTTCAGTTATAGTTAGCCGTAACTTATTATATACACAATGCAACTATAACTTTGACTTGGTGCAAAGATAGTTTACAAAAGTTGCTCAGGCGGTTGCCATAATATTGGTTCAGCGAAGAGACAGAGGTATTGCTGCACAAGTATGCCTTCGGGAAAACTTTTCTCCCTGATCAGGTTCCTGTCCCTCAATCTCTAAGATTCGGATCATGTATAATTGCAACCGCCTTGATGCAGAACCGTCTGGGAATACAAATTGCCTGCTTTAATTACAAAAATCATCCACGCGGATATCCCGCCAGACATCAGAAACCTGCCAGCCGGAATTGCCCACAGATTGTACTGGAGGATTGTCAAGGAATGGAATATAGTCGGGAACTCTAGGCTCTGAAATCGGTACTGGTTTCTCCTCAACCTCAACCACAGGGGCTGGAGAATTGACAGTATTAGCTTGAAGAAGTTGGTCTTCAGCCTCCTCGATTAGCTTCATCTGTCTCAGGGTAAGCTTATCAGATTTTTTGATGATTTTCTTAGTATGTATCTCATTAGAAGTATTCATTGGCTGTTCCCTTGAAGGCATTGGCTTAAAATTTGGATGAGTAAATTTGGGAGAAGATGAGTATTAATAATTGCACGGAATTAACAAGGTACACCAAAACTATGGAAAATACGAGTTTCTTGCTGAAGAATTTATTAATTGTGTACAAATCTGTTTTCGGGTAGATGCCCCAGCATAATCTGTTGTACAGATGCAAGTATTAAGCGATCGCTTCTTAATCATGACTCTAACTCAAGACTGTTTCGCAGTTTTGACTCCTAATAAGCAGATAATGAAGGGTTAAGAGTTCTCGCTGTGGAGGAACAGCGTTGAGAAACTTATCAGGTGAGAAAGGCACAATCTTAGTAGTAGATGACGAAGCCAGCATCCGGCGGATTTTACAGACGCGGTTAGAAATGATTGGCTACAGTGTAGTTACAGCTTCTGATGGTGAAGAAGCTTTGTCAGCTTTTCGTAAAGAAACTCCCGACTTAATCGTTCTGGATGTGATGATGCCAAAGCTGGATGGCTACGGTGTCTGTCAAGAATTACGGAAACAATCAGACGTACCAATTATTATGCTAACAGCATTGGCAGATGTAGCAGACCGAATCACTGGGCTGGAACTGGGTGCTGATGACTACATGACGAAACCTTTCTCACCCAAAGAACTAGAAGCTCGAATTGCCTGTGTACTAAAACGGCGCTCCCACAAAACTAGTATGAATACTATTCCTAACTCTTTTATAATTCATACAGGCGACCTGAAAATCGATATAAGTAAGCGGCAAGTCCATAAAAATGAGCAACGCATTCGGTTGACAGGTATAGAATTTAGCTTACTAGAGTTGTTAGTGAATGATTCGGGAAAGATTTTTTCGCGGTTAGAAATATTACGGCAATTGTGGGGCTTTGTACCAGAGATGAGTACAGACACCCGTGTGGTAGATGTGCATATTTCACGATTGCGGACAAAGGTAGAATCCGATCCCAATAACCCAGAATTAATTATTACAGCAAGAGGTAGCGGTTATTTTTTCCCACGAATTATTGATTTAGAGCAGGAATAATAAAAAAATATGAGTAAGCTCATCCTAATTACAGGCATAAGTAAAGGTCTAGGTTATGCGATGGCTGAGAGTTTTATTCAACAGGGACATACTGTTATTGGTTGCGCCCGTTCATCAGATGCAATCGATAAAATACGCCAAAAGTTTAGTGTGCCCAACGATTTCACATCTGTAGATGTGGCAAATGAACAACTTGTAGAAAAATGGGCCCAAGACGTACTTCAAAAATATTCACCGCCAGATATAGTAATTAATAATGCGGCAATTACCAATTATCCAGCACCTTTGTGGGAAATACCATCTGAAGAATTTTCGGATCTTATAGATATCAATATCAAAGGAGTAGCGAATATAATTCGCTATTTCGTACCAGCAATGGTGAAAAAGAAACGGGGTATTATTGTTAACTTTAGTTCAGGCTGGGGACGTTCGACTTCAGCCCAAGTTGCCCCATACTGCGCTTCCAAGTGGGCAATAGAAGGATTAACTCGTTCTTTGGCACAAGAATTGCCAACTGGTATGGCAGCTATACCGCTCAATCCAGGGATTATTCATACAGATATGCTTTCTATTAGCTTTGGAGAAGAAGCTGCTAATTATACACCCGTGTCCGATTGGGTATTGAAAGCTGTGCCATTTATTCTCAATTTAAAACCCAAAGATAACGGGATTCCCTTGACCATTTCATGAAATTGGTCAAGGGAATTGCTTTGACTGTATATTAATCAATGCAATAGCGATGTCTACGACGGGCTGCGCCTACGCTATTGGCTCAATGTGGTTCGGTTAAGAAAGTTTTTCTGTGAAGGCAAGGGAACAGTTACGAAAAAGCAGGCTGATTTCAACTGTATTGGTTTATCGCCCAGAGGCACAGGAAATTAGTACAATTTTTGGATACTGGAGTTTTCATTTTTGAAAAAGCATTTGAGCCAAAGTCTACCTATAGCACCAAGCCGGAAACTGAAGATTACGATCCTAACAGTAGGTTCAAGAGGAGATTTGCAACCATACTGTGCTTTAGCTATTGGCTTGAAGCGTGCGGGGCATGAGGTAACAGTCGCAACGCATGAGAACTTTGAGCCATTTGTGAGGAAGTTCGATTTAAAGTTTGCGGCGATCGCTGGCAATATGGAAGAGTTTCTGCAATCGAAACAAGGGCAGCGATTGATTGCGGGAGAAAAGTTGAAAAAAGAAGAAGGAGATAAGCTTTTACTTCAACAGTTGGAATCAGCTTGGAGTGCGTGTGTTGGAAGTGAGGTGATTATCTACACACCGTTAGCTACCTTTGGATATCACATTGCAGAGAAATTAGGCGTACCCTGCTTTTTTGCATCAGTTCTGCCGTTGACTCCTACAGGGATGTTTGGGTTTTTGAGGTTTGCTCAAATAGCTAAAAACCCGCTAAAGAAAGCGATAAATTATGGTAGCTACTTACTAGTAGAGTTTTTGCACTGGCAAAGATATCGGAAATTGCTCAATCACTTCAGAACAGAAACATTGAAATTGCCGCCTCTACCATATTTCGGCAGACGCTTCAGACAGAAGACTCCGGCGAATGTATCACGAATCCCTATATTGTATGGATTTAGTTCGCACGTCATCCCAAGACCCCGTGACTGGCCTGCATGGGTGTATGTAACTGGGTTTTGGTTTATTGACCAAGCCTCCGAATATGAGCCACCTCTGGAACTAGAGGATTTTCTTGGACGAAAGCAATTACCTTTGTGTTTTGGATTTGGCAGCATGACGATGCCGAATCCAGAATATCTCACACACTATATAGTGGAAGCTTTAAAGAAAACCCATCAAGGCGGGATTATATTGTCAGGCTGGGGTAACGTTGGAAGAACGGTGAATATAAAAGATTCGCTACGAGTGTTTGTGATCAAGGAAGTTCCACATGATTGGCTGTTTCCCCAAGTGCCAGCAGTAGTACATCACGGAGGAGCTAGTACAACGGCAGCAGTGTTACGTGCAGGGACACCATCAATTACTGTACCCTTTTTTGCAGATCAGCCAGTTTGGGGAGAAAAGCTAACTCGCTTGGGAGTCAGCCCTGCACCGATACCGTACAATCAAGTGTCAGATAAAACTTTAGCAGCAGCGATTGAAATCGTACTGGGTGATGAGGTGATGCAGAAAAAAGCCCAGGAGTTAGGTGAGAAAATCAGGGGTGAAGATGGTGTGGCGAATGCAGTTGAAGCATTTCATCGACATTTGGGGTTGATTGGGTGAGAAATCCCAGACAATTAAAATCATCACACCTACAACAGCAATAAATGCCCCAAGTGAAAGTTTACACGGTACTCTGTGTCAACAGCAGTATCCTAATGGTTTTTTACACGCCAGGGCATTGCTGGCAGTTTCGCATCATCAGCCGCACGGGTGGGATATTCGGGGAACAAAAGATTTATTACACGGCGGAGGCAGCTTTGAGGATTGGGTTGGAGTGGTTGCGGGATGAACGGTAATGAGTGCGTATATGCGATCCAAGGTCAGCACTAGTAGCAAGAGATAATCCCTTTTGGTGAAGGTAAATTGCTTGAAATTGTACACCGATTTTTTATTTGTCGCTCCACTAACTATATGGAGGCGAATTAATGGAAAAGAAAAGTTGGCGATCGCTACAATCAATATTTCCAGTACTTATACAGAGGTACTAATATCTGCTATTGTATAAAATAAGTCTTAGTGAAAAGGTAATAAACGTAAATTTATATACTCTGTTGAGATGAATAACTCAGTAGAGTATTTTTGTGAAAGTGTGCCAATGTAAGCGATCGCCAATCCTTTGCCCTTGTTACAATCGCTCCTCTACAGCCTGCGATTGTTCTCTTGAAGTCAAGGGTGTTGTATTGGGCTTGGTTTATTGCGTCCAATCCTTATATAGGCAGCTTTAAAAGTTTTTTGTTATTTCTGCGTAAAACACAAAACTCTAGCTGAATAATAGCACATATCGAACTTCTATATAAACCAGGGGACAACACTTTAAAAGTCCCCGATTTTATTTCTTTTAATCAGAAATTATGTCCTATTCCGCGTTCATCAAGCAAGTAACGGTTAAGTCTGATTATGGTAGAAATTTTGAGACTGCAAGGAGCTTGAATATCCACGTGAAGTCATAAACACTTAAGATATGGGGTGAAAAGCAGTGTAGTCTTATTTAATAACTGGAAAAATAGCTAATTATTCTTCTATTAAAAATTATTCAGTATTGAGTACTCACTAAATTATTTATGAGCATAGATTTACTAGAGTTTTTCCAGCGAACAGACCCCAGCCGGACTTTGTACGTGAATCAAGGTTCAGATAAGAAGTACTACATTGACTTTTCCTCTGTGAGGGGCGGCGATATTATTGGCAAGCTGAAGCAGAAAATCACATTCTTCAAAGCGAACGAACCCACCTGCACCTTATTCACTGGGCATATCGGCTGTGGGAAATCGACAGAACTAATAAGGCTACAAGTAGAATTAGAAGAGTCAGGTTATCACGTAGTATATTTTGAGTCGAGTGAAGACTTAGAAATGACGGACGTAGACATTGCAGATGTGTTGCTAGCGATCGCGCATCGTGTAAGCCAAAGTCTGGAGAAAATCACGCTTGATGAACCGAACAAATTCCACGAACTGCTGCAAGGTGCCTTGAGAGTGCTGGACTCCGAGGTAACGGGGTTTAAGGTAAAAACACCAGCAGGCGATATTGGCTTGTCTACTGAAAAGGAGAAATTCTCCTTAGCACTGGGAATTGGAGAAATTACAGCGAAGACAAAAAGCAACCCGATGCTGCGGGAGAAGCTGAATCAATACTTGGGGCCACAGAAAACCAGACTGCTGGAAGCGATTAATCGAGAACTGCTAGAGCCAGCGATCGCCAAACTGAAGCAGCAGGGGAAAAAGGGATTGGTGGTGATAGTCGATAACCTTGACCGCATAGATAACCGGATCAAGCCGTGGGGTCGTCCACAGCAGGAGTACCTGTTTGTGGATCAGGGGGAGTTTTTGACAAAGCTGAATTGCCATTTAGTTTTCACAATGCCCCTGGCGCTGAAGTTCTCCAACGATTACGGAATGCTGACCCAAAGATTCCCGGAAGACCCGAAGGTACTGCCGATGGTTCCAGTGCAATGGCCAGACGGTAGCGTACATGAACAGGGGATGGGGCTGATGCAGCAGATGGTACTGGCTAGGGCATTCCCTGATTTACAACCAGACGAGCGGTTAAACTACATTACTGAAATTTTCGATAGTGCAGAAACCTTAGAACGCCTGTGCAGACTGAGTGGTGGTCATGTGCGAGATTTGCTCAGGTTGCTCAATACCTTGATACAGGAGGAAATGACACTTCCACTCTCTGGCAATACCTTAGAGCAAGTGATTCGCTCTCGTCGTAATGAGATGATGATGCCGATTTCAGATTCGGAGTGGGAATTACTACGTTATGTTAAGCGAAAGAAGAAAGTCAGTGATGACCAAGGATACCAAAAGCTAATCCGTAGTAGATTTGTGTTTGAATACCGAGATGGGGGCGAATCCTGGTTTGATTTAAACCCGATATTGGCAGAGGCAGTGGAGTTAGCTAATTGAGGGAGCAGTGAACTTTTCTTTAAAAGAGGGGAAGGGAAAAGGGAGTAACTATTAAAGCTTTTTCCCACAAGGTATAGAACAAGTATTTTTAAATATGGAGAATGTTAAAGAAGATAATGCGCGTACAACTATTTAAAATCTCTGTTTCCTAATTAATTGGTTCCCCTTCTCCTTTTACCTTTACCCTTTCACCTTCTTCTCCAATTCTATGGATACACCGCACCAATCAGAGGATAGACCACAGGATTATGAGCGATCGCTACAGCAGCTAGCTTGGACGCTTCAAGCTTCGGTGGGACAATTTAAGCTGATTTGGGCGCGGTGTAATTATAGTGATTTACGGACTCGCTTGATAGAAAGGTTAAGCGAAATCTGTAAAATTAAGATTCAGGTATTGCAACTTAAGGAATCAGAAAGAACGCTATTTACTGCAATCCGTTCAGAATTACAGCCAGATACCCAAGCTCTGATGATTGTGGGCTGGGAATCATTGCACGATTTACCGCAGATGTTGACAAGTGCTAATCAGGTACGCGAAGAATTCCGCAAAAACTTGTCTATTCCCGTAGTCGTATGGATTAGCGAAGAAATCCACCACACCATCATGGAGATTGCCCCTGACTTGGAAAGCTGGGGAACTAGCAGAAGTTTTGCGATCGCGCCTGATGATTTAAGTGAGTTTATTAACCAATTGGCTGATGAATATTTTAGTGGTAGCTTTAGCGTAAACGATTACAGAATACTAGAGTTAGAACTAGAGGCAGCACAGAGAGAATTACGGTTTAATGATCACGAAACAGAAGCTAATCTAGCCTCACTGCTAGGTTTTGTAAAACAGACTAATAATAGAATAGACGATGCCTTAAAGTATTACCAAAAAGCAAGAGTGCTATGGTCACAACTGAATAAATCAGAAAAACAAGTTAGTACGCTTGGTGAAATAGCTTACTGTTATTATCTCAAAGCTTTTAAAATTAAAGATATCGCTCATCCAGACTGGCAAGCTACTCGGCAGTATACGCAAGAATACATTACATTTCTTAACGAAGCTAATAGCCAAGATTTAGCTGCTAATTCTATTGCTAAGTTTGGTAATATCTTGCGTGATTTGAAGGAGTGGGAGCAACTCAAATATTTAGCACAACAAGCTTTAGAGGTACATCAAGCTAACAATCAGCCCA
Source organism: Nostoc sp. ATCC 53789 (assembly GCF_009873495.1). Taxonomy (GTDB): domain Bacteria; phylum Cyanobacteriota; class Cyanobacteriia; order Cyanobacteriales; family Nostocaceae; genus Nostoc; species Nostoc muscorum_A. The sequence continues at coordinate 17,545 of NZ_CP046706.1, forward strand.
TAGAATTAGCGAAAGATTACGGGTTTTTAGCCCAGGTTGCATTGGCTCAGAAGCGCTGGAGTGAAGCTAAACAATTAGCACAAAAAGCAAAAGATATCTTAACAGTACCTTCTACGGTAGAAGTAATAGATAGTCCAAAAGTAGTATTTGAACTTGCAGAAGAACCAGCTATCGCAAATGATTTAACCCTGTATCACTTTATTTTGGCGCAGGCTGAATATGAATTAGGCTCACCCCAACAGGCAATTCAAAATCTAGAAGTTGCAAGAGATGCTAGCAGTCCCATAAAAGATTTACATCTCCATCTGAATATTCTCAGTTACTTGCAGCGTCTCTACTTTGAAAAGAAAGAATATCTCGAAGCATACAATACAAAACAGCAGCAGAGGTCTATTGAGCAGCAGTTTGGTTTACGGGCGTTTATCGGTGCAGGAAGGTTACAGTCAACCAAGCAAACTCTTGTAACCCTAAGTAAAGCTGGAATTCAAGAAAGTATTGCTCCTGAGATTGCTGCATCAGGTCGGTTACTAGATATTGAACGATTGGTTGAACGTTTGGGGCGGCATGATCACAAACTAATAGTTATTCATGGGCAATCAGGTGTAGGTAAAAGTTCGCTGGTAAATGCGGGATTAGTTCCGGCTTTAAAAAATAAAAGTGTAGGTATTCAAGACTATCTGCCTGTAGCAATACGAGTTTATACCAATTGGGTAGAAGAACTAGGGCAGTCATTGCAACAGGCTTTGCATGAAAGGAGGGGAGCCGTAAATGGGCAAGCTTTAGGATTTGAGGTTGATGCTTTAATTGCCCAACTGCGCGAAAATGAACAGCACAATCTCAGAACAGTGCTGATTTTTGACCAGTTTGAAGAGTTTTTCTTTGTGTATTCTAAGCTGCATCAAAGACAGCAGTTTTTTGAATTTCTGGGAGAATGCTTAAATATCTTGTCAGTGAAAGTAATTTTGTCATTGCGAGTGGATTACCTGCATTATTTGCTGGAATGTAATCGCTTGTCTAGTATGGCAATTATTGGTAATGATCTTCTTAGTAACAATGTTCTTTATGAGTTAGGTAACTTTTCACCTGATGATACCAAGTCAATTATCCAGCGTTTGATCAAGACTACCAGTTTTAACTTAGAGTGTGCTTTAATCGGGCAAATAGTAATTGATTTAGCTGTAGAACTAGGTGAAGTACGCCCAATTGAATTACAGATAGTGGGAGCGCAACTGCAAACTGAGAACATAACGACTCTAGCAGAATATCAGCAGCGTGGTACGAAAGAAGAACTAGTTAAACGCTATTTGGCTGAGGTGGTTAATGATTGTGGTGTAGAGAACCAACAGATAGCCGAATTTTTGTTGTACTTGCTGACAGATGAAAAAGGGACTCGTCCACTTAAAACGCGTGTTGAAATAGAACTAGAACTGCAAGCATTAGCCGCAGAGATAGCCACGAATAGCAATAGTTTAGATTTGGTGTTAGAAATTTTAGTCAAATCTGGTTTGGTGATTTTGTTACCAGAGAATCGGGCTAATCGTTATCAGCTAGTACATGATTATATCGCTGTGCTTGTTCGCCAGCAGCAGGAGCCAAAGTTAAGTCAGTTGATGACTCAACTAGAACAAGAAAAGCAACAAAGAAAACTTAGTGAAGAACAAAGGAAACTTGGTGAAGTCAAACTTAATAGTTTTTTGAAACGTGCCTTGTTTGGTTCAGTTGCAGCTGGAGTAGTCTTAGCTGTGCTGGCAGTTACAGCCTTCTTTCAAACACAGCAAGCCAAAGAACAAAGAAATCTTGCCCAAAACAGTGAAATTAAAGCTCAAGAACAAAGAAATCTTGCCCAAATAAGCGAGATTAAAGCATTAGCTAATTCTAGTGAAGCACTTTTGCTTTCAGAACAAAACTTTGATGCTTTAATACAATCCTTAAAAGCAGGGGGAAATGTTAAGAATGCAGAAGTTTCAAAATTAAATAATATCCGGATGCAGACAATTGTAGCGCTACGGGAAGCGAGCTACTTACAACCAGATGAAAATCAATTTAGAGAACGTAACCGTTTAGAGGGGCATAGCGGTGGAGTCAATAGTGTAAGTTTCAGTCCGGATAACCAGACCATCGCCACTGCTAGTGATGACAACACAGTAAAACTGTGGGATCGGAGTGGCAAGGAACTTAAAACACTCAAGGGGCATAGCGGTTGGGTCAATAGTGTAAGTTTCAGTCCGGATAACCAGACCATCGCCACTGCAAGTTCTGACAACACAGTAAAACTGTGGGATAGGAGTGGCAAGGAACTTAAAACACTCAAGGGGCATAGCGGTTGGGTCAATAGTGTAAGTTTTAGTCCGGATAACCAGACCATCGCCACTGCTAGTGATGACAACACAGTAAAACTGTGGGATCGGAGTGGCAAGGAACTTAAAACACTCAAGGGGCATAGCGGTTGGGTCAATAGTGTAAGTTTTAGTCCGGATAACCAGACCATCGCCACTGCAAGTTATGACAACACAGTAAAACTGTGGGATCGGAGTGGCAAGGAACTTAAAACACTCAAGGGGCATAGCGGTGGAGTCAGTAGTGTAAGTTTTAGTCCGGATAACCAGACCATCGCCACTGCAAGTTATGACAACACAGTAAAACTGTGGGATCGGAGTGGCAAGGAACTTAAAACACTCAAGGGGCATAGCGGTGGAGTCAGTAGTGTAAGTTTTAGTCCGGATAACCAGACCATCGCCACTGCAAGTTCTGACAAGACAGTAAAACTGTGGGATCGGAGTGGCAAGGAACTTAAAACACTCAAGGGGCATAGCGGTTGGGTCAATAGTGTAAGTTTCAGTCCGGATAACCAGACCATCGCCACTGCTAGTTATGACAACACAGTAAAACTGTGGGATCGGAGTGGCAAGGAACTTAAAACACTCAAGGGGCATAGCGGTGGAGTCAATAGTGTAAGTTTCAGTCCGGATAACCAGACCATCGCCACTGCTAGTGATGACAACACAGTAAAACTGTGGGATCGGAGTGGCAAGGAACTTAAAACACTCAAGGGGCATAGCGGTGGAGTCAATAGTGTAAGTTTCAGTCCGGATAACCAGACCATCGCCACTGCTAGTTCTGACAACACAGTAAAACTGTGGGATCGGAGTGGCAAGGAACTTAAAACACTCAAGGGGCATAGCGGTGGAGTCAATAGTGTAAGTTTCAGTCCGGATAACCAGACCATCGCCACTGCTAGTTCTGACAACACAGTAAAACTGTGGGATCGGAGTGGCAAGGAACTTAAAACACTCAAGGGGCATAGCGGTGGAGTCAATAGTGTAAGTTTCAGTCCGGATAACCAGACCATCGCCACTGCTAGTTATGACAAGACAGTAAAACTGTGGGATCGGAGTGGCAAGGAACTTAAAACACTCAAGGGGCATAGCGGTGGATTCAATAGTGTAAGTTTCAGTCCGGATAACCAGACCATCGCCACTGCAAGTTCTGACAACACAGTAAAACTGTGGGATCGGAGTGGCAAGGAACTTAAAACACTCAAGGGGCATAGCGGTGGAGTCAATAGTGTAAGTTTCAGTCCGGATAACCAGACCATCGCCACTGCTAGTTATGACAACACAGTAAAACTGTGGGATCGGAGTGGCAAGGAACTTAAAACACTCAAGGGGCATAGCGGTGGAGTCAATAGTGTAAGTTTCAGTCCGGATAACCAGACCATCGCCACTGCTAGTTCTGACAAGACAGTAAAACTGTGGGATTTAAATTTAGATAATTTATTAAAAGATGGTTGTAGTTGGCTGAATAATTATCTAGCTATTCATCCTGATATTTTGGAAGAATTAACCGTATGCCAGATTTCAGAAATCAAAAAACAAGCGGCTAGTGCGTTAGTTGCTCAAGGTGAAAATTTAGCACGCAAAGGTAATATCCAAGCTGCTGTTACTAAGTTGCACAAAGCACAGCAGTGGAATGTTGATTTAAAACTTAACCCAACTGATCCTGGTAAAAAAGCGCAGCAACTGGCTGATTCTTCTTCTCTAGTTGCTCAGGGTGAAGAGTCGGCACAAGCAGGCGATCTTGAGAGTGCAGTTGTTGATTTTCAAAAAGCTTTGAAACTAGATTCTAAGTTAGAGATTGAGCCAAGGACGAAAGCTGCCTCAATTTTATTTGAAGAAGGTACAAGCCTTGTTATACAAGAGAAATTTAAAGAAGCGTTAGAAGCTTATGATAAAGCCCAGGCATTTGATAGTAAAATAGAAATCTCTGCTGAAAATTGGAACTCCCTTTGTAGGCAAGGTAGCTTGAAAAGACAAGCTAACATTGTATTGCCTGCTTGCAACAAAGCCGTAGCACTTTCGCCAAGCGATCGCAATATCCAAGACAGCCGTGGGCTAGCCAGAGCGTTGACAGGTGATACCAAAGGAGCAATTGCAGACTTTGAGGCATACATTGCTCAAGCTGATGGAGATACTAAAGCACAACGGCAGCGCTGGGTGAAAGAGTTACGCGCTGGTAAGAATCCGTTTACAGATGCAGAACTCAAGAAACTGCGTGAACAATAGATGATTTTTACAGCGCACCTCCAGAAAATCCCTTAGTTCCCAGTAGTCCTTCACTACTCCCGGTTGCCCTTGCCGAGAGATGAATTTGTAAATTTGTACTGGAGTGAAAATTACCACATCTGCGATCGCCGTTCGCTTAGATAGCAATTAGTGTTGCTTTGGCGATCGCATAGAAATATGGAACACGGATTTAAGAATAGCTATGATGTTGTCTACTTGCATATCGAAACATATTTGCCGACCATTGGTCGGCAAATAAGCGAGAAAGTGAAAGCTAAATTCTCAATTCTTGTGCAGGTTCCTTACAAATCCGTAATTTTCACCGCTAGACTTATTGCCTCCACTAACTATGTCTACGGTGTACACACAAGTACTATCTGAAAGGGTTTCAGGCGTTATAGACCCCTTAAATTGTCATTACGAGCGCAGTGACAACGGAGCGAAGTAATCACATAATCCTGTGAGTTAAAGCGATTGTTTCGTCGTTCCTCCTCGCTGCGGACAGGCTTTCAGAGCGATCGCAACAATCCTATTGCTAGAGGACGAAACCAAGTCTCAGGTGGAATTTCACGACTTGTGTGTACACCGTAGACTAACTATGTGGAGGCGAATTAATCGAAATAACGTCGTTATCCCTGCTAATTACGACTTTTTCTCCTCTGCTATACAAAAGCGAAAGTGAGAAGTTGATTTCTCTTGCGTAGCGACCGCTGCCCTTGAACAGTCCCAGGAGTAACGCACGAATATGACCTGACCTATGGTTTGACATACTCACCTGCCTGAAGGCGAGGTGATTCTTGACGCTTCGTTGACAGATGCTACCGAAGCAGTCTCACTCCGTCTCTGCGTCCGTTTAGAGTCGTGGCAATGCCCCATCCCGACTTTATTTATATTTTTTGCCGCGTTTTCGTCCCGGTCGTGTTCAGTCGCACAATTCAAGCATTGAACCGACCGAACTTTTAAATCAAGTTTGCCCCATTTATAGCCACACTCGGAACAAATTTGGCTTGTTGGCTGCCATCGACTTATAACGTGAAAATCACGATTAAATTTCTCGGATTTCCCTTCACACAGCGTCCTAAAATCCCTCCATCCCTGTAAGCTTATTGCTCTAGCAAGTTTACGATTTTTAACCAGACCTGACACATTCAAATCTTCCAAAACGATAGTTTGATTTTCACTGACAATTTTGGTAGATAACTTATGCAAAAAGTCTTTACGTGTATCTGCTATTTGGTTGTGCAGTTTTGCGATTTTGTTTCCGATTTTATTTATACGTTTTGAATCCTTGGGTTGACGCGCTAGCTTTTTCTGGAGTTTGCGAATCTTTCTGTCTAGTTTTGAGTAGTTTGGACTTATAGCTTTTTCCCTATTACTCATAACAGCAAAGGTTTTGACACCCAAATCTATACCGATACTTTGGTTGTTAGCATCAATGTTAACAGGCTCAACTTCTACCACAAAACTTAGAAAATAGCGATTAGCACAGTCTTTGATTACAGTTACCGATGTGGGTGATGATGGTAAAATTCTTGACCAAATCGGTTTAATGTTACCAATTTTTGCAAGATAGACCTCATCACCTTTAATTGAAAAACCACCAATCCTGAAACGTGCTGATTGCTGATTAGTTTTCTTTTTGAACTTAGGTCTACCTACTTTTTTACCTTTTCGTTTACCTTTGAGCGAATCAAAAAAGTTTTTATAGGCAACTCCTAAATCTGCGACGGACTGTTGCAATGGAATATTAGAAACTTCAGACAGCCACTCACGTTCAATAGTTTTCTTCGCTTGAGTAATTACTAACTTTTGCAAGTCGTTGTTACTCGGCAATTTTTCCGACTGTTTGCAGATAGCCAAGGCATCATTCCAAACCACGCGAACGCAACCAAACAACTGAGCTAGAAGCTGTCGCTGTTGGTCTGTCGGGTAGAGTCGGTATTGATATCTGGCTTTCATTAATTTTAAAGTGCTACTCTATTAGTATACCAATAATTAGAGTTACTTGTGATGACATTCCAAAAAAAACATAAACTTGGTTTTATTAGCGATAAACCACTAGCTAAAGATCCTATCTGCCTTAAGCTTAAACCAGGGATGAGGGAGCAATTGATGACTATTCCAGACTGGCAGGAAAAACTTAGGATGCTTATTGAAATACTTGTCCAAGAGAATATAAATCCGTCGTAGAACGACGGGGCTTGTATCCCAAATTTTCGGTCAATTAAAGAACTTTTGTAGCTTATGACCTAAATCAGTGCAAAAATATCATGAATGTGTATAGAATTAATCAATTGAAACAAGTAAGTGTATTTTTAAAAACACTAAGTTGTTGACGGTTGGTAGTCAACTCTTAACTAGTAACGGTCAATGTATTTCTATGCTTCCGTCAGTATTCAAAACTTGCATTCCTAGAGAAGAAATTTTAGATGGGGAACTCTCTTCTGATTTATTTGCCGCTAAGTTACGGCTAGTTGTCGAAGGACTTGCGCCCCAAGTCTACCAAGATCCCACAGCCTTTTTCGCTAATACTTTTGCCACCGATGGTTTAAAGACCTTAATTTCTGAAGTATTTGGGCGGTTGGTAGGTGCTGCTGTCGGCTCCCCCATTATTCGACTGGAAACCAGCTTTGGTGGTGGTAAAACCCATGATGAAATTGCTTTGTGGCACATTGCCAAAAATGGGCGGGACATTTCTGGACTAGACCGTTTTGTTGACCTAAATTTAATTCCAGACCGACCGATTCAAGCAGCTGCGATCGCTTGCCAAGACCTTGATCCAGTTAACGGTGTTTACCATGCGGACACTGGCGTTACCACTTATACCCTTTGGGGAGAAATTGCCTATCAAATTAATGGTGTAGCAGGTTATAGCCTGCTTAAAGGTTCTGACGAACAGCGAGTCAGTCCAGGCACAGTGGTTTTAGAAAGGATAATCCAAGGGCAACCCACAGTCATTATCATCGATGAAATTGCCTCATACCTGAGAAAAGCCAAGGCGACTCTAGTTGGTAACAGCAACTTAGCTGGACAGGTAGTTGCTTTTTTATTCGCCCTCATGGATTTAGCAGCATCTTGTAATAATTTAGTATTTGTTTACACGCTGGCTTCCTCCACTGACAGTTTTGGCGAAGAAACCACCGAAATCCGGGAAACCATTTCCGCTACTGCTAGGCAAGAGCGGATCATTAAACCCAGCACTGATATTGAAATTTACAATATAGTTAAACAGCGAGTATTCGCCAGTATTGAAGCTAACGCTGCCAATAATGCTTCAAAAGAATATTTACAAACTTATAAAGCTAGTCGAATTAATTTACCAGATGGTTGCAAAGATGCACGCTATGCCGACAGTATTGAGCAGAGTTATCCCTTCCACCCAGAATTATTTAACCTGCTGACTAAAAAGATTGCCTCGATCCCAAACTTCCAACGCACCAGAGGCGCTTTGCGGTTATTTGCTAGAGTTATACGTTATCTATGGGACGATACTAGTGGATGGATACCGCTAATTCATTCTCACCACATTCCTGTTGGTATTGAAGAGGAAATCACCAGCGATTTAACAGCCCGTTTGGAACGTCCTTTGATGCGGATTACGATCCAAGCAGACATTTACAACAAAGATGGTAGAGAAGCACACGCTCAGTTACAAGATGCAGTATGGATTGCTGCTGGTAAACCTCCCTTTTCAACCTGGGTAGCCCGGACTATTTTTTTGCATTCCATTACTCAAGGTATATCTGCGGGTATTCGCCGCGCCGAATTAAATCTATCTTTGTTGACACCAGGGCTAGAAATTGGCTTTGTTGATACTGCTTTAGAAAAACTGAGTGAAGTTGCTTGGTACTTGGAAAATGATCCAATGACAACTTTGGCTCGTTTTAAGGAAGAACCATCAATCAATAAAATTATTGCCGAAGAAAAAGCTCAAGTTGGAATTACCGAGGCGAAGGATGATTTACGAAGTCGTCGCGATACCATTTTTGCTGATAAATTCTTCAAACTAGTTCCGGCACCGGAATCACCCGCAGAGGTGGATGATGTGTCGGATAGCATCGCCCTGTGTTTAATTGACTTTAGCGAAGCGACTATTTCTGTAACCACTGAAGGGCCACCGCCAATGGTGGAGAAAATTTTTAATGAAACAGGCGAGTCAGGTAAGTTTCGCACATTTAGAAATCGTTTATTATTTTTAGTTGCAAACAAGCAAGAATTAGAACGAGCGATTGACAACGCTAGGGAGTTCCGCGCCATTCAGAATATTCTAAATTCTCCCAATCGCTTGCAAGATTTATCAGAAAATCAGCAAAAGCAACTCAAAGATAAAAAAGGTTCTCTTGATTTAGGGGTAAGGGTATCTTTAACCAATGCCTACCGCCACTTATTTTACCCCGCTAATGACCCCGTAAAAGCTGCTAAAGGCTTAATGCACTATACTCTTTCTGCACAAGATTCTAGCGATATTAAGGGCAAAAATAATCAACAAGATGTGATTTTAAAAGCACTAAAAGATTGTCAAAAAATCCGTGTTGAAGAATCACCGCCCTATGCACCTGCTTACATTTTGCAGAAGGTATGGCTGTCTGGGTTAAACCATTGGACAACTAAAGCATTAAAAGAAGCTTTCGCCAAAGACCTGAGTTTAAATATACTGCTTGATGCCGAAATTTCAAAGCTGCGAGATACCATCCGCCAGGGGTTGCAGACTGGTAACTGGGATATGAAAGTAGGAGAAAAGCTGTTTATTAAAACCGATGACGGTAAAATTACCCTACCCGACTCCATAGAATTTTCTGAACGGATGGAACTCTACCGCCGGGGAATTCTGGAACTACCAAAACCGCGAGAAATTGAACTGAATGCTCAAGTCTTGTCCAGTACAGAATCGGTAAAACCTGTGCGGATACGGTGGAAAGCATCGGGGGCTTTGACGATTAAGCTTTATCAGGATGGGAATTTGGTTACAGGGGAGTTTCGCCCTAGTGATGAGTACGCAACAGCGATCGCTAAAACCACAACTTTCAAAATTGTAGCTGACTACGGCAATGGCGAAGTAGAGGAAAGGGAAACCCTAGCGAAGATATTGGCTTATGGTACTGGAACACCCAGTACACCAAGCGCAGGCGAAGATGGGAACGGTTCGTGGGATGATTCACCTCTGTTTAAAGCCAAGCCGGAAGAATTTGATTTGGAGGGAACACTCGATAGGGTGTTTAATGAATTAGGCGATCGCATCCAAGATAATCAAGTTCAGGGTATCCAGTCGTTGGAAATCTCCGTTGGGCAAGTAATGGACTACCGCAAGTTGATGACGGCTTTCCCTATGTTGATCAAGCTACCCTTGCAAATCGACCAAACGGCAACTATTACTGTTAATGAACAGTTTATCAGGTTAGAGTATCAAGGGCCAGTTAAAGGATTTCAGAGTTTTCAGGGGGCTGTTAACACTTTGCTAAGTAGCCCGGATGTAAAAGCTGACGTTTCGCTGAAGCTCGTATTTGAATTTTCATCTCCAGTGCAACCAAACGGCGCAGAAATCAGTAATATCAAACAAGCCCTGAATCGTAATCCGGTTGACAGGCTGAATTTGACGGCTAAAGTGACTTACTAAAGATGCAAGAGTTTCAACTGCGAGTGGTTCCCACAGATAATAATAACTTTGCCCTTGAGTTGTATCAATGTGCTTATAAAAAAGCCGGTGAAAAAAAGCGTCCTTCTGCCAAACGCATTGGGCGTTTAAAGGGCAATGCTTTAATTCAGGTGAAACAGGCAATTTATGATTCTTTGAAGGCGAATAATTATGACCCCAAAACCTTAAGTCACAATCGCCAAACTCCTTATGTTTTGAATGAGGAATCAGGAATAAATCTGGCATTACTGTTTCAGACTTTGCAACCGCTTTCTAAAATAGAACGGATTGCGAATATTGCCCAAGGGATTAGAGCTATGAGTTATGAAGAATCGCACTACTGGTTTGCCAAGATTAGCAATGGGAAACGTAATCAGGCTTTGAAAGCGATTCGCGTATTGCTTGGTGATTAGCTGCAACTGGGGATAGCACTGATCAGACGGCTACATATCCGCAGAGACTGAAAGAAATTTATACTATAGTGAAGAAAGTTAAATTCTGGGATGATCTGGAGAAGCAGCAGACGTTTGAAGCGTTATTAGATCAGTTAGAACACTTTCTTTAGCTTATGTCTAAAAATTTTATGCCCGGAAATTGTCTGTGCGAGTAGTTCGGGTCTTGATAATCAGTAGCTAGAATTGAAAGAAGATAGTTAAGTAGAGGAGGTGCTAATTGTCGCTTACGGAGTTGTCTGCTTGGTTTCAGTACTTAGATAAAGATAAGTCGCCCTATAATCCTACTGTAGGTGACTTAATTACAGTGGAAAAATTCTGGGACAAGAAATCCAGTAAATACAATTTACCAGATTGGCGAAAAGAACAATGGCAAATAAGCTCTGCTTTAGTACCAGTTAACCAGTTGGATAACGCCGCTACGATCATTAAGTCACCATCCGACTTAAAATTTGACACAGGCTGGAATTTTCAGGATCAATTCAATTTTGGTGATTACAGCAATTATGGAGATATTGATTTATATCCATTAGTTTTGTTAATAAAACATCCAATTACCAAAGAATTTAACGTTGAACTCAGTCGTGATTTTTTTACTTACCATGCCCTGCAAAAAGACAATAATTCTCAATATTATCATCCCGTAGATAATATTCTTGTGGCTGAAGCTATCCTAGATCCTCATCAATATTACGATTCAACTGCTAGTGTAACCGTTCATCGTCATTATTTACGTGATTTCTTAGCAGCACTAAATATGGGATTACTTATCTGTGTAGTAGCTGACAGATTTGCAAATGCTACAACAGAAGAAGAACTTGGGCTAGAGGAAATAGAAGACAAGCAAGTAGACGATTTTAACAGTATTTCAACGAGTATACACAAACCTGAATTTACTGATGATGGTTTTTTCCGTGGGCGCTCTATTCTTCAGCGTAATTTTATTATTCGTCCTTATGACCAACCAATTTTTGAACGTAGTCCTTGGTGCTTTTTTGGAAAAACGCCAATAGAGGAAACAGAGTATCCTAGATTCATTGTGAATAGTGAAGCGAAAAAGCAAATCTTACCTCAAAATACTTACATTGGAAATTATATTGAGCAAGGTATTGGACAATATGGGTACTTACATTTCCGCCCAGAAGTTTTGCAAAAATATCTACAAACCCCTGGATATAACGTATTTTTTCACATGCGAAATTGGGGAGTAGCTTCCTTACCAGGTGACAGAGGTACAATTGATGTAGGCATCAACTCCCAAGGATTGGTTAATGCCTTTGCTCCCGACATAGCTGATCTTAACCCTTCAGAACAAGCCTATTGGTCATCGTTTTCGTCTATACCGAGCGGTGATATCTGTGAAGAAATGTTCCAGACCAGAATGCAAAACAATCCACCTCATTCACCGGGAACAACGGAATTAATTGAAGAGGCGCTCTTTCAACTTGATACTATTTTTCAAAAGCAATTCTCTGTTCCACTTTTTAACGATATTAAACCAGATCAGAAAAATTTAAACAGCTTAAGTATAGGAGTATTTAGCAGTCAGTATAACGATGTTCTGGAACTTGCTAAAATTCTTTACGGATGGGTTATTGAAACTATGCAGATTGGCTCCCTCCGTGATGCGTTAACGGCTTTAGGCAAACCAATAGACAACAAGCTAAGACAAATAAAGCTGTTGGAAAACATATTGATGGCTAAGGGAATAGACCAAGCTCAAGCTCGATCAATAACTGCCCCCTTAGTTGCTTTAAATGAGCTTCGTGGTGGTTCAGCACACATCGGTAATCCTGACTTAGAAAATTGTTTTCGATTAATGGGCGAATCAACAATTCCTCAAACGCCTAGAAAAGGCTGGAATTTATGTGTTGATGCTGTGGTATCCTGCTTAAATTCAATAATAAGTGCCTTCGCTTTGTAACCAGTGGCTTGCTTACCTAACTTCAGCTCCAACAAAATGCGATCGCGTAAAATTTCAAGTTCTGCAACAGACAATCCAACAAACTGTTTTGCGATGGGCTGCGTCCCGCTTTTGGCGATGGTCTCCGACCGACCGGAGGTCATCGCGGTATCAAATGTTTGATGAAACTCGCTCTGCCGTGTAATACGTGTAATACTTGGTTGAGGTTCGTTTTCCCTCTGATGTCAGCTAGGCTATATTTACCCCAACTGCTACACATTTGGCATTCGGCAGGGGAGACGATAGCGATCGCCCTTGGCGCGACGACTGCGAGAACTGCTGCTACAATCCAAACAATCATCGTTGGCACGCGGCTCCACATTGATAATGCTGCGTTCTCGCGCAAACCTTAATTGATGGCACAGTTGGACTTCTGGTTGATAAAGTCCTGTGAACATCATCATAAAATCGTTCACAGCTTGCTCGGCAGACTTAACATTGAGTGCAATGACGCTGGGTTGAGCGATATGTTCATCCTCAACATACCGTTGAGTTCGCCGTTCTTCTTCACTCAATGCTTCTTGTTGTAACCTACCAGCCGGAATTAATTCATGGCAGTGGAGACAACCACCATAAGCATAAGGAAGTACGGGTCGAGTAGCAGTGAAAATATCTCCAACTTGCCTAGTTTGCTTATCAACAGGAACCTTAGCACCAATCTGAATTCCTGGAATCAGATACTGATGCACTAGGGCGTTGAAAACTAGACGGCTTTGCATCGAGTCCGCTGCCAAGAACAAGAAATCGGCATCTACTAGTAACTTTGCGATCGCTTCATCGACGATATTTCCCACAACCGCATCATAGCGGATGGAGGGATTAGCAAGTTTTGCAACCCGGCGGGCGACATGGACTTTATAAGCAGCCAGTCGTTTGCCGAGTTTTTGCAACCACGGAATCGGCTGTTTAGTTAACCAAGTCATTGCATCCCAAGGATTTGTGCCAACAATTCGGGGTCGATTAGTTAATTCAATGCGGTCAAAGTCGATAGCGACGATATGTCCAACTCCCAAGTGGGACAACCATTCATTGATTAGCGAACCTCCGCCGCCAAGTCCGATGATTCCCACCTTTAAATTGGCGAAAATTTCTTGTCCGACATCGCCAAACAAGCGTGCGTGGCGGTCGTACATGGGATTGGCGGCACACAGTCGGGGTTGGGGCGCAGGATAAAGTCGCCGAATATGCGAACCGATGACGGTCATGTGGTCGAGTTGGAAGCGACCAGAGGGAGTCCAGATATCTCCTGCTACGGCGTTTTTGGCAAATACTAGTGCCCCCACCGGGCCGCCACGAGTAATATCGAGCAGCGCCGGATACCCTCGTTCGTGGGATGCCATATCATCAGCAGAGAAACAAACTTCATCTCTACCACCATGACAGTGTACGGCGAAGTAGCAGAGATTCTGTTCTGCACAGTAACCTGATATCTCAGCTACAAACTTTGCAGTTAAAGCACGGTAGCCGCGAGTACCAGGTACATAGTCAATCCTGTCTTGCGCTAGAAAAACTTCACGCGCCAGCAGGCAGATACCGCGAGGGGTTTCTACAATACCTGCTGCAATCACCGCGCCATGTTCATCACCATCACCAGGAAAAAGATGGCGATCAAGCTTTTGATAAAGTGGCTGATCAATTCTGAATTCAATAGATTTGTTCATCGGCTTCTCAACCACGTAAGAACCTTAGTTAATTTGGATGTAGCCGTATCAATAGCTGGATTCAATCGATTGGAACGCCTCGATACTTGGATTGCAGGCTGATTTCGCCAATTAGCTGAGGAGAACCCATCACCTTGAACTAAACCATCAACCCGACGTAACCCTGAATCTATATAGTGCGGGTAGACATCTGCATAGGGATACTGAAAGGAAATTGCAAAGCCTACCCAACTGCTGGAAGGCACATACTGTTCACCAATCAGTAGTTTATGGACAATGACGTTTGCGCCACCCTGCGCTTCAGCTTCCACTTCGACGGAATGTCCTGGAAAGGCTTGCTGAATTTCTGCGATCGCCTGTTCAACTTCAGGTGTCATTGGTATCCCCTCCCTATGAGTTGTCATCGGGTGCAGTGGCGCGGAACTTTTGCCCTTCGTGCAGGGTAACGGTTTCGCAGTCTCCAATTTGCTTGAGGGGAGAATTGCCTTTGACCTCAAACAGTACAAAATCTTCCTGAATCGCTACGCCCTGTTTGATGGCAGTTTGCTTGATTTCCAAGCCCGTAGCCTTATGCTCTGAGAAGGTTACAGGGCGTTCATTGACAATAACAGTAATTATTTTTGGTTTTTTGGAGATGGATTCGGTATCTTTTGCAGCATCAATTTGCATGGGAATACTCCTTATGTATTGAATTGAACTTTTGAGTACTGATTGTCTAAGGATGACATTTTGCCGTAAAAATACTGAAGCAGCTTAATTATCCTATTGGTGTTGAATTATCTTCCTATTTCAGGAGGATAACTTTTACTACAAGGAAACGTCAACAGCAAAAGGAAGCAATATCCTATAAAAGGATAGTTAAGTAGATGAGGATAGTCGCAAAAATTACAAAACACATGAGTTTGATGGAGTACATCGGAGGACAAATCCGAAATTTACGTGTGAGTTATGGAGGAGGTAAGGGGTTGTCCCAAGAAGCGCTTGCTAAGGAATTGGGAAATACTGCGAACACAATTTCTCGCTGGGAAACTGCCACTTATCGCCCAACCATTGAAGACCTTGAACGCCTTGCGCGGTTCTTTGGAGTGTCAATTTTGACTTTTTTCCCGCCAGAGGAAGCTCCAGCTAACGACCAACTCACTGCATTGTTACGCGCAGCTAAACAGTTGTCTCCTGAAGACCTAGAGGAATTAAGCAAATACGCAGAATTTCGTAAAGCTCGAAGTTTTCAGAAGCAGTCGAAACCAGGGCGCAAGAGGAAAAAACAGGATGAAGCAGACTGATTATGAGTACTACGAGGAGATGAAAGCCCTTGCACGCAAAATTAGGACAGAGCATGGCTTGAATACTCCACGGGTACAACGGTCACATATACGTGCTATCTACAAGAAATACGACATTCAATTTGATTTATGGCCTGTAAAAGGTGCGCCCCCCACAGTAAAACTCAAAAGTTTGCGGGGGGCTTTCTTTAACGATGAACACGGTGTAACTATTATGGTTAACCGCTTTCTTCCTGACGCACCTGCAATTTTTACAATGGGTCATGAATTAAAGCATTTTTTGGTTGATCGTGACTATAAAGCTTTATGGTGTGGTGATGACAATGTAAATGACAAAATTGAAATTGGTGCTGAAGTGTTTGCTGCTGAACTGATGTTTCCAGAAAAAGACTTTGAAGATTTATTAGTTCAAATGGGGGTCAAAAAGGGGGAATGTAATCCAGAGATTTTAGTTAAGCTCAAGCACGCAACTAAGACGACACTTTCCTATGCAGGGTTGGTTAAGAAAGCAGAATTTCTTGGGTTTGCTCCAAAAGGCTCTTTTAACAGAGTCAAATGGCAGCAACTTGAGGAGCAGATGGGTATACCTGTTTTCAAGCGGATAAAACGTCCACAGAAGCAGACAAAGGAGCTAACCTGGTAATTTAGTAAAAGATTTGCTAATACTGGTTAGTGTTTTATCTAGCACTATTAATGTATGACCGACTCAACCCTCAAACGCCTATCCGTCTTTATCGAAAAAATAATAATCGTGCAAGTGCTGAACAAGCAAGTTAGTTTTGAATATGAGGAAAAGCCTTTTAAAGGATTACATGGCTGGTATTCGCGTAAGCCTTTGTCATTATAAATCAGGAGGTAAAGTATATGAAAATTGACGTGCGTAATGCTGTTGTAGCTGCTAAAGAATATTTTGAAGGTATACAGGATATGATAGGCAATTCTATCGATAATATCTTGCTTGAAGAAATAGAATTGTCAGAGAATAAAAGGTTTTGGTATGTAACATTAGGTTTTAATCGCCCTGTAACTAAGACTGAAAGGACACTTCTCTCTGATGTTATTTCTTTAGGTACTAAATATGAACGCGAGTATAAAATATTTACCATAGATGCCGAAACAGGGGAAGTAAAATCGATGAAAATTCGTGAGGTATGAAAGATTATATTAGCTCGTTGTTTAAAACTTATAAACAAAAAGGAATTTTAATTGACACAAATATTTTACTGCTTTGGTTTGTTGGAACTGTAAATCGAAATCGAATATCACAATTTAATCGGACTGAAAAGTTTTTACCGGAAGATTATGATTTGCTCGTGAGTATTTTGTCGTATTTCTCAAAAATTGTTACAACTCCTAATGTGCTGACTGAAGTGAATAGTCTGGTTAACCAGATTGGTGAACCAGAACGTTCTCAATGTTACTCTGTATTTGCTCAAGCGATGACTGCATTAGATGAATTTTATATTGAAAGTGTCAATGCTGTTCAGCTAGATAATTTTACTAAATATGGGCTGACTGACTGTGGAATTGTGACTTTAGCAAAAAATAAATATTTAGTGCTTACAGATGATTTCAAGTTAGCTAATTATCTGCAAAAAGTAGGTATTGATACAATTAATTTTAATAATATTCGGACTTATGGTTGGTAATAAAAATGTCTGACTCAACTTCTAAACGCCCTGCTGTATTTATTGAAAAAATGATGCCTGTACAGGTATTAAACGAGCAAGTTAATTTTGAACACGGGGGAAATCCATTTAAAGGATTACATCGCTGGTATTCGCGTAAGCCATTATCTTTTAGTCGTGCCAGTGTGTTGGCTTCATTATTACCAGCAGATATCACAATGCAAGAGTTTGAATATTTGCTGGGGTTAGTACCGGGGAAGGAGGTAAAGCTATATAAAACGCCGCCTAATTCTGTGCAAATTAAGAAGGTGCAGGATTATTGTGAGAAGGTTTGGGGAACTCGCACACCGACTGTTTTAGATGCTTTTGCAGGTGGTGGAAGTATACCTTTTGAGGCGGCGAGATATGGGTTAAATGTGCTGGCTTCTGATTTAAATCCTGTGGCGGTGGTGACGATGAAGGCGGCGATGGAATATCCGCTAAAGTTTGGCCCAGATTTGCAGCAGGATATTGATAAATGGGTGAAGTGGGTAGGCGATGAAGCCCAGAAAAGGTTAGCTGAATTTTTCCCTTCTTTACCTGGGGAAACTGTGCAGAATTATTTATGGGTGCATACTGTTGTTTGTCCGAGTTGTGAGTCTGTTGTTCCGTTGAGTCCGAATTGGTGGTTATATAAACGCCCGGAAAAGCAGAATTTACATAAATGGTGCGCTATCAAGCCAATTCCTAATCCTGAAAATAAGCGGGTTGATTTTGAATTGGTTAGGGGCAGGAAGGGGAAGGGAACAACAATTGAAACTGCTGATGGAGAATACGATCCAGATACTAAAATCACTATTAGTAGAGGTGTAGGCAGATGCCCTAATTGTGGAAATGTAATTGATAATCAAATTATTATGCAAGCTGCTAAAAATAAGCAGATGAGTTGTAAATTATATGCAATTGCTTCTAAAACAGGACAGGGAAGCCTATCCCTTAGAATCCCAACAGAATTAGATAATGATGGTGTTAATAAAGCAGAAGCGTTTTTCAAAGCTCATTTATATAATTGGCAACAAAAAAATGTTTTACCTGACGAGGTAATACCAGAAGGAAAAGATTTTGATGAACAAATAAGAATATTTTGTCCAAATTGGATAGATATGTTTAATCAGCGCCAGCTTTTGACACTGGTAACTTATGTAGAACTTATCAATGAAGCAAAGGAACTGATTCAAGCGGAATATTCTTTAGAGAGAGCGCTAGGAATTATTACTTATTTAGCTTTAGTTTTAGATCGTTGTATTGATGCAAATTGTAGATTATGTATTTGGGATGCATCGAGAGTCAGTTCAAAAAAAGCATCTACACAACATTCATTAAATTTGATGTGGAATTATCCAGAAATTAATGGTGCAGGTGATTTGTGGAATTTATGTGTAGATATGTTTGCCTCTGATTATAAAAATCTTTGCTCATTACTTGGAACTAAATTCGGTACAGTAGAAAACGTAGGGATTGAAATACACGAGCCAAAATTCATTCAAATTAATTCAGCATCAGCCGATAATTTAACTCACATCCCCGATAAATCCGTAGATGCAGTCATCACCGACCCACCTTACTACGCCACAATTCAATACGCTGAACTCTCAGATTTTTTCTACGTGTGGCTAAAACGCACCCTCGGCGACATCTTCCCCGAATTATTCTACCTAGAACTCACCGACAAAGAACGCGAAGCCGTCGCCAACCCTTCACGCTTTAAAGGGATGGGTAGACCTGCTACTGATACCACTGAAGCAATTACACCTGAAAAACTCGCCAACCAAGACTATGAAGCAAAAATGGCGATGGCGTTTGCCGAATATCACCGCGTCCTCCGCGACGACGGCGTGATGACAGTACAATTCAACCACAAAGACTCAGGCGCGTGGGATGTCTTAGCCAAATCCCTGATCAATGCTGGTTTCGAGATCACCGCATCATGGGCTGTCAGTACCGAAAACCCACAAAACTTGCACCAAGCGCAGAAAAATGCAGTTTCCAGCACCGTGCTTTTAGTGTGCCGCAAACGTGACCCCAACGCTAAACAAGCTTGGTGGGATGATGTGCGTATCAAGGTGCGAAATATCGTCTTTAAAGAAGCACCAGAGCTAGAAAAATGTTTAACAGGAGATTCTCGTTCTGCACCTGATAAAGTAGCAAATCCCTATCCTGCGGTCAATGAAGAAGAAGCAAAAGATAACACACGCCGCATTAAACCCCCTGGTATTAACTTGTGTTTAAGTGCTTTTGGTTGTGCTTTGAGAGAGTTTACTAAATACAGTTCCGTCCTCGACAGTGCAGGTAATCCAGTTGAACCCAAAGCAGCATTTGAAGAAGTACGCCAAGCAGTAGTCGAATACCGATTACAAAACTTATTAAAAGGTAAAGACTTCAACGGTATCGACCCTTTAACCCAATGGTACATCTTGGCATGGGATACCTTTGAAGCGCGAGAATTCCCCTTCGATGAAGCCAGACAACTGGCTTTAGCAGTCGGTGGTTTTGATGTTTCCGATTTAGTCAAAAAACACAAACTACTCGATTCTGGAAGCGGTTACTGTAAATTACTCACCCCGCAACAACGCTTGAAAAAACGCGCCTTCTCCGTCACCGATACTGAATTTTCTGCCAGATATTTGGTTGATGGACTCCATGCCATTATCGCTCTTTACCAAGAGGAAGAAAATACAGAACCAGTCCGCAGATTTATGAAAAATACAGGCTTAGTTAGCAACGATTTATTTATGCGGACATTTGAAGTAGCGTTGAAAGTAATTCCGCGCATTGGTGATGAAAAGAAACGCCTGACTGAAGAAAAAGCCTTATTAGATTTGTGGTTGGCTATGGATGAAATCAAAGCCAAAGTCTCTTATGTGCAACCTGAGATACCATTTAATGAAGGAGGACAATTGGATTTATTCTGATAATTCCGAACCCGCCCAAACAATAACTAATCAATTAGAGTTTTTTTAAGGAAACTAAACCATTGTCTTGAAAATCTATTTCTGGATGATATCCTGCCATGAGAGAAGTTCCAAGTATTGGTTTATAACCAGCAGATAAAACTGGAACTAATATCTCTATACCGTCCCATACAATTGTTGCCAAATGTATAGACAATAAAGCTTGACTACCGTATTTTAGTTAAAATTTAGATAAGAAGAGTGAAAAACGTTGTATTTATAGCAGAGCTACTACAAAAATTAAAAGCTTATGACAAAAAGCAATATTAGGCAGCAAATTTTAGAACAGTTGGAAACGTTACCCCCAGAACAGGTAAAAACTCTCCTGTTAACATGGCTGACTAGTTCATCAGGGGATTTAGAAGATTTTGAACAGTTAGTGACAAATCAAGCTATTCAAACCACAGAAGAATCATTTGAGTACGGTGAGATAGACGCAGCATTAAATTTTCAACCTCTTACTGAAGCCCAAATGGTTCAGCAAAGTCAATCCGCTCTCGAAGCGTACCGTAGCACAGGTTCAGGAGTGGCGCATGACCGTGTGCGCGAATGGGCAGACAGTTTAGGAACTGAACAAGAACGCCCATGTCCCAGATAGTTTGGACACAAAGTGCAATTGACGACTTAAATCGTCATTACGATTTTATCAAACTTAATAATCCTGATGCAGCAGCACAGGCAGTACAAGCAATTGTCTCTTCAGGCGAGAGTTTACCAGCAGAATCCTCGTCGAGGCGCAATTGTAGATGAAATAGCAGGGCTACGAAAACTTTTAGTTTCTTTTGGTAAATACGGTTTTATAATTCACTACGTTATTCTTGAGGATGATGTTGTTATTTTACGTGTCTATCACGGGCGAGAAAATCGACCTCGTTAGTATTAATTTTCAAAGGATATAAACAACCGCATAATATGCCGAAAATTTTACGTGAATATCCCTGGAAAATTAGTTACACCAGCAACACCCACAACACCATCACTGATTTCTACATTCCTGCTTTGGAGTGTGCCATTCAATATGACCGGAAAGCAGGTTTTTTTAGCAGTGCCATTTTAAGTAAAGTTGCACGGGGTTTAGGTGCAATGCTGCACAACAAAGGGCAAATACGGTTAATCATGGGTTGTCAGTTTAGCCCCCAAGATTTACAAGCAATTCAACAGGGATACGAACTACGAGACGCATTGCTATCTCGTCTAGACGCGGACTTAAAACCACCAGAAAGTTTTGCCCAACTCAAACACTTAGAAATTCTCAGTTGGTTGATTCAAAACCAGTATCTCGATATTAAAATTGCTATTCCTCTCAAAGAAAATGGACTACCAGAAGATAGTACACAGCAACTAGACCCACAGCATATATTTCACGAAAAAGTTGGCATTTTTACTGATAGCAAGGGCGAGAAATTAGCATTTAACGGTTCCAATAACGAATCTATCGGTGGCTGGGAGAGGAATGTAGAATCCTTTCACGTTTATTGTTCTTGGGAGGGAGGAAGGGAACTAGATAGAGTTGAAGAAGAAGTAGTGAGATTTGAGCAACTTTGGTATGACGTATCGCCTAACGTGCGAGTTTTTGAAGTTCCAGAAGCGGTACAGAAAAAGCTGTTGCGTTACGCAAAATCTACTAAACCTGATTGGAATGCTCAAGCTGAATTTGACTCTAGACCTCTAACAAAAATAGAATTAACTGAACCAGAAGCACAACCAGAACCGGAATTAAAACTAGACTCTTCAGCTATTTCTACAGAAGTAAGAGAAGAAGAACGATTGGCATTTACTCAACTTGCCAATATTCATGAACATCCCGGCTGCTTGGACTTTTGTTTAAAATCAATTCCCATTCACCCCTGGCCACACCAAATAAAAATCCTGCGTCGCGTTGCTCAAAATTTTCCCCAAAGTTTTCTCATCGCTGATGAAGTTGGTTTAGGTAAGACAATTGAAACTGGTTTAATTCTCCGTTATCTGCTGTTGTCCAAAAAAGTGAAGCGGGTACTGATTTTAGCACCTGCTAGCGTTCAACCCCAATGGCAAGAAGAACTACGGGAAAAATTTAATCTGCATTTTTGGAGTTACACATCTACAGAATTTAAAGACCCCTACAAGCGGGCTATCCCCGCAGCAGCTAATCCCTGGAATACTCAAGATTTAATCTTGGCTTCTTCTCATTTGGTGCGGAGAACTGACAGAATGCAGCAGCTACTATCAGCAGAACCTTGGGATTTAGTAATCTTAGACGAAGCCCATCACGCACGCCGCAAAAGTCCCCAAGACCGCAAGGAAACACCCAATCGCTTGTTACAGTTAATGACACAGTTGAAGGAGAATACTAAATCCCTGATTCTTTTGTCAGCAACTCCCATGCAAATTGATGCCATAGAAGTTTTTGACTTGTTAAACCTGCTGGGATTGCAGGGGCATTGGAGTTATGGCGATAACTTCTGCTATTATTTCGCCTCGCTACAAGGTGCTGTCAAGCAGGAAGTAATTAATTTTTGGCAAGTCATGTCTAGCGATTATTTTCAGCGCGGCGGACAACCAAGTTCTAGATTAGAGCAGTTTTTGACCAAGAGCGATCGCATTCTTGCTTACAAAATGCAGGATACTTGGCAACGGGGAAAGAAAATCTCTAATCACAAACAACTATTGGCAGATGAGGACTTTATCGACACCTCACGCCAATACTTGACAGTGAACACGCCCTTAAAAGACTTGATGTTCCGCCACACCCGCGACACTCTCCGACAATACTATAAAAGGGGACTGCTAGAGCGGGATATTCCTACTAGAGTTGTGCAGGATAACGCTATTACGCTGGAACCACAACGGGAAGTACCGCTTTATGTAGCTGTCAGCAACTATGTACGCCACTTTTACCGACTGGCACAAATAGATCAGCGTTCTTGTTTGGGTTTTTTGATGACCCTTTACCGCAAACGTTTGACCAGTTCATTTTATGCCATCAAGTCATCTCTGCAACGTCGTTTGGATTATTTGTTAACTCAACGGGGAAGCGTTTTAAGTGACGACGATTTAGTGGATGTGGATAATGAGGATGATGCAGTAATTGCTGGGCTGGAATCTTTCTTTGAACCAGTAGACCCCCAGGAAATTCAATATCTTGAAGAATTACTACGCCAATTTGAAAACACTGGGGAAGATAGTAAGCTTTCTCGCTTTATTCAGATTTTACGCCAAGAATTAACTGACCGAGAAAGTGCGATCGTTTTCACCCAGTACACAGATACGATGGATTATCTACGGGATACATTGAAGGAGTTGTACGGTAGCCAAGTAGCTTGTTATTCAGGTCGTGGTGGGGAATTGTACCAGAATGGGGAGTGGTGCTTGGTTCCCAAGGAAGAAATTAAACGCCGATTTCGCCAAGATGAAATTAAAATTCTCCTCTGTACTGAATCTGCTTCTGAGGGGTTGAATTTACAAAATTGCGGCGTGTTGATTAATTATGATATGCCTTGGAATCCGATGCGGGTCGAACAGCGTATTGGCAGAATTGACCGCATTGGACAAAGGTATCCGACTGTGCGAATTCATAATTTTTACTATGATGGCACTGTAGAAGCAAAAGTTTATCGAAAATTGCGCGATCGCATAAACGCTTTTGCCACTGTTGTTGGTAATCTTCAGCCAATTCTAGCTCAAGTCCCTACCTTTATTGAACGGGCTGTTATGAGTGCTGATCCAGAAGAAGAGGATGTTTTAATGTCTCAATTCGATTCTGTATTAGACAGTCCACCACCTCGTTTAGCAATTGAAGAAATGGTAGCGATGGACTTAGACGCTGATTTAGCGGAAATTCAAAAACCAATCCCCTCTACTCCTTTTACGTCAGAAGCAATTGAGCAGTTATTCATATCTTCAGCAATTTTAAAAGCTAGTGGTGTGCAGTTTGAGAGAAAGAGCGAACGTACTTGGCAACTGAATTACAAAGGGCAGAATTACACAGTTACTTTTTACCCTAGTGTTTTTGATGAAATGCCTTCACTACGTTTAATGAATTTTGGCGATCCCTTGTTTGAAGAACTTTTAACCTGTCAGCTTTCTTTCTTCGATTAGAGCTTCCGCTGCTCTAGTCATGCCCCAGGGCAGTTTTTTTGTAGGTAGGCAAAATACAGTTTGTGCCCACTGCCAACAATCGAGTTACACATGCAGTGCGTTGTTTACTCGCTGTAACCAGAATATTGCGTTACAGTCCGTAAAAGCGTTAACCTCAAGTGTAGCAAGCATAAACCCTGATCCTCAGTAAAATTCCTAGCACAGGCATTTAAGCAATGACAAAGATTCAGCAGATTTGGCAGCGTTGGATTCCTGGACTCCTTGAAAAAGCAGTAAAGCGTGGAGAAACAGTGGAGTCGGGAGCAGAAGTTACTAAAGCTGCTTTGGAATTTGCGATCGCTCTGGGCGTGCTAGCGAGTGTACCATCAGCACCAGTAGTTGCGGCAGGATTGTCTTTTGTCAGTATTGGTCGGAAAGGCTTGGAATTGCTACACGAAAAAACCAGCCAGGAATTTAACGTAGAAGAATGGGTAGCGATCGCTTTTCCTTTGGCTTACATACAAAGCTTTGATACTTTAGTTCTAAGAAATGACTGGTTACAGGAAAAAATCGGTGCTGGGATATCCGGGCAAGGGGTCAGGCAACAATTTGAGCAGTTAGGGGAACTGCAATTAAATGAGAGTTTAGCTGATGAAGTATTGAAAGATTTTCCAGGATCTACGTTAGGGCAAGCTTTAAATAATCAGTTATCTAATTACCTACAAAAAGCTGGAATTGAACATCATATTGCTTCAATAATAACAGGATGGGTAGCGTGGTCAACTTTTCAAGATGTAGAATCGCTTTTATTATATGAACCAGAAAGTGTACGCCAAGCTTTAAGTTTCAAGATATCTGCGGCAAGAGAAATAAGACTTAACGAAAAATATACAAGTATTGAGTTTTACTTAAAAGAGCAAATATCACCAAATCCAAGTAATTCACTTTTACTGGAACGGTGGAAAGTAATAGATGAAGAGTTTACATTTCCTCACATCTATGTGCCTTTAGAAGCCCATCTCCTAGATAGTAATGGAAAGTTCCAGGAAAAAGTAGACCTTGTTAATCTAGAGAATTGGGCGAAGGAACATTTGACAAGCCTAGATAAAAATAACCAAGTTATGTTTATTCAAGCAGGGCCAGGTCGAGGTAAGAGTGTGTTTTGCCGAATGTTTGCCAATTGGGTAAGAGAACACCTTCACCCCATTTGGACACCAATATTAATACGACTGCGAGATATAGATACTTTTGAAGCGAATATTGAAAATACTCTTCGTGCTGCTGTTAGGCAAAATTTTACTAGCAGTGATCATTGGTTAGGTGATCGCAATATACGTTATTTCTTTATACTAGATGGTTTTGATGAATTACGGTTTGAAGGTAGAACCTCTAAAGGAATTGAAAGCTTTCTCAAGCAAATAGGTAGTTATCAAGTAGGATGTAAGCATCGGTTTTTAATAACTGGTAGAGAATCGGCTTTACAAGGGATAGAGCATTTTGTACCTACTAATTTAGAACGGATAGAAATTGCTTTAATGAGTGATCAGCTACAAGAGCAGTGGTTATCAAATTGGGGAAAATTAGTAGGGCAAGATAAGGCTGAGGAATTTAGGAAGTTTTTGGGGGCAAAGACTTGTCCAAAGCGTGTACAAGAATTAGCAAGAGAACCGCTATTACTGTACTTGTTAGCAGCGATGCACCGGGATAACAATTTAAACATTTCCATGTTTAAAGATAGTAGCGGCGCTCAAGCTAAAATATTGATTTATCAAACTACCTTGGACTGGGTATTGACAAAGCAGCGCCCAAAAGACCTCAATACTACTATTACAAAATTTGACACAGAAGATTTGAGATTGATTTTGAGAGAAGCTGGATTATGTATTACCCAATCTGGTAGGGAGTGGACTTCAATTGAAACAATAGAGTCACGCCTTAAAGGTGATAAAGCTATAGAAAAGATGCTCTCAGAAGCTCAACAACGTTTGGGCGAAAATCCTCTAAGGAATGCGTTAGCAGCATTTTACTTACGGCCTGCAAAAGCTTCAGAAAAAGCAGAGGGTGCTGTAGAATTTATTCATAAAAGTTTTGGTGAGTTTTTATGCGCTCAGAGATTCATACAAAGTTTTAATAAGTGGACGCGGATAGACCCAGACAGCAGACGCGAAGATTTTTGGATTACAGATAAGCAGTTATCTGAGGAAATTTATGACTTATTTAGTTATGGGGGGTTGACTACGGAAATCGTAGATTACTTGATAGCTTTAATTGATGATGCTAAGGAAAAATTTCAACTTCAGAGTTTATTTAAGCGTTTAGAAGAATTCTATCTAGATTGGATTCAAGGAAAGTTTATTAATGAATCTTCTAAAAACCTACCTTTAGCTCAAATGCAGAAATTGCAAAAGCAAGGACTATCAATTGGCTTACGAGAAGTTGATATATTTACTGGGCTAAATATAATGATTCTTCTCTTAGAATTACACCGTTATGCTCAGACTCAAGATGAACTAAAGGATAATATTGTCTTTTATCCTTGCGGTAAAAAAGACAGCGATAATTTTGATGAGCAGCGATTGTTGCGTATCATAAGTTACAGCAACAGCGTTAGTTTAAGTACTTTTTCGTTGACTATTGGTTATTTTCTCTCACGCGCTAACCTCGATGGCGCTAACCTCGATGGTGCTAACCTCTCACGCGCTAACCTCTCACGCGCTAACCTCTCACGCGCTAACCTCTCAATCGCTAACCTCTCAATCGCTAACCTCTCACGCGCTAACCTCGATGGCGCTAACCTCGATGGCGCTAACCTCGAATGCGCTAACCTCTCAATCGCTAACCTCTCACGCGCTAACCTCTCACGCGCTAACCTCGATGACGCTTACCTCGATGACGCTAACCTCGATGGCGCTAACCTCGATGGCGCTAACCTCGATGGCGCTAACCTCGATGGCGTTAACCTCGATGGCGCTAACCTCGATGGCGCTAACCTCTTGGGCGCTAACCTCTCACGCGCTAACCTCGATGGCGCTAACCTCTCACGCGCTAACCTCGATGGCGCTAACCTCGATGGCGCTAACCTCGTCAATATTATTTGGGATGAGCATACAAACTGGGATAATGTGAAAAGACTAAATACAGCACGAAACGTACCTGAAAGCTTGCTTTCCAAACTAAACCCAACCGCCCACCCCTCGTCCCCGCAAGACACTCCACCCTCAGCCTGACCCCACCGCCGCCAACCCCGGCAGCAGCCTCTGATAGAACTCCTGCTGCAACCCCGACAAAACCGCCAGCACCCCAAACTCCGACCAATCGCCTAAATCTTCGTCATGCAGAGATACCTGGTAGTAGCCGCAGCACAAGCGATCGCACTTCACAGGATAACCCAGTGCATGACATTTCTCGATCAGCGACGATACCAAAGGTGGATATGTAATGGGGTGATTTGTCTTGCCTTGGATAAGGGTTAATTTTAGTTGGTCAGCCCCAACTTCGCCGCCCCAAAGCTCTTGCAGTATCTCCTCAGCAACTTGATATTGATGACAGAAATCCCCAGTCTTTTCAAAGCAGCATAGGGTTATATCTTGTGGATTTTCTTTCTGTTTTCTCACCCACAATTGAATTAGTTGCTGACGAGAATCCAGAGTCTTCCTGAACTCGCTGGTGTCATTCTTCCTGTGCGGCGGTATCCTGGGCTGATGCCTTCCACCACTTCAGGAGTTCAGGAGTTGGCGCGAATAGCGGAAGGTGTTTGCCTTTCCAATTTTTGGGAGGGTACAGCGAGATTGAGATGCCTTCGCCTCGGATTTCGCCACGATAATATGAGGTGTACACCGTCATAATCGCACCCTCTCCAAGTCATAGTCAGTCACTCGTGCGATGGGCGAAGTCCCGCCAAGGGCGATCGCATCTCTGAAAGTAAAAAGCTCATCAAACCAATTCGCAATTCGCAACTCGCAATTCGCAATTGCAGAGGAAATTAGAAATTAAGCCGTTGGGGTGCAAAGCTAACATGCTAATCTTTGATTAAGTGATAAGTTTCAGTTATCAGTAATTTTAATTGCGAATTGCGAATTGGTAATTGCGAATTGTTTTGACATCCATTCGATACTGTAGAACCAAAAATCATTGATTAGTTGGATGCCTTGGACAATCCTTGCTGGTGGCCCGTCGCCATGAAATCGGAACTCGACTAATTCACCCAGTTCAAACACAGGCTTTTCTTTGGTAACTAATTGTAACTTGCCTGTGCCAATAAGTTCACGCCCTAAAACAGTTAGATTATCCTTGCCGGAAACAATCTCATAACTCCAGCCTTTAGCTGACCACTCTACACCGCAACAGTAACCGAAAGATTTGGTGGTAGTGACGTAGACTTCCTCCAACAGGGAAACTTCTAAGGGGGGAATCTCTTTACCCCAAGGTGGTGAAAGATACCAACAAGTTTCTAGATTCGGGACTTGGTTAATCATGGTTATGCCTCCTGACTGGACTTTAGACCACACAAGTAATCAATTCGTTTCCAAGCAATCGCAGCTTGCCGTGGAGAACAACTCAAACCATAAGCACGACGGGCATCATAATTACCCTTGATTCCCTTGGCTACTCCAACGGGAACCCCAGAAGCCACCTCACGAATACCGGGTTCAAAGCTTCGGTCTTCATGAGAGAACCGTACTTGCGTAATCTGATTTCCAATTTGGTCTGCCCAGGGGGTCAAACCAATTCGCAATTCGCAATTCGCAATTCGCAATTAATTTCATTGCTTGATTTTCTCTTTAACTTTTCGAGTAGATGCAACTAAGATTTTTCCAATTTCTCTAGTTTCTTGAAGTAAGGATTCAAACTTGTTTTTATCAACCAATTCTGCCTCGATTAATATTTCTAACCAATATTCAGTCTCTCTTTCTTCTTTAAGCGCAATTTCTAATTTGCTCAGAAAATCTTTATCAGATTGGGCAGATTGAGCTTCTTTAACGTTTGCACCTATAGAAGTACCACTTCGGAGTAACTGTTTTGATAATGTTCGACAAACTCCGGGTTTTTCATCTAAAAAAGTACAAGCTTTAACTATTCTTATTGCCAAAGCTTTCGTTCTATCAGCAATACTAATTTTTTGATTCATTTCTTTTACTCCTAGTTAATAATTGCGAATTGCGAATTGCGAATTGCGAATTGATTCTTGGCAGTGGTAATTGGTGATATCTGCGTGGATTGGAATTCCTGGTTGTTCATGGCGCAATTGTGATTGAGCATAAGGGGAGATTTCAACAAATTGGTAGACTTGGAATTTGTGAGATAGACCTGCGGCTGATATTCCGTGGTGGCAGAGTCCGCCGATGCCGGAGAAAAGAGAAAGGACTGATTTCATGAGGCGAGCGCTTCTCTCACCAAATCATCAGGCACTTCAAAAATCCCCAACCGCCCAATGTAAGGAATCGGTATAATCTCGCGTGGATTCTCCAGCTTCCAGTGGTATTGCTCAGGCATCCCCCAGCCAGATGCAATTTGTGAGAATCGGCAATCAACTATTGTGACTATGCCGATGATTTGACCGCGACGGAGTGAGATTAATTCTGGGATTGCTACATCCATATCTTGACAAAATTCTTTCGCCTCAAAGTACGCTTTTTTGGTACAGGTTTTTGCGGCGTGAATTAGAATATCACCGCGATAATTGATAGGCCAGCCACGGTTTTCTATGTCTTTAAGAGCATAAATTATTGCCCATGCCCAAGGCTGACGAACTGAAAGTGCTTTCATGGGTTTTAAAACTCCAGCAATTGAACATAAGCATCCAACGCTGCAAGTGCCGGGTGCGGATGTGGCTGTGAACGCAGTCCGTTGCAGATTGTGGCGATAGTTCCAATTTCTGTAAAGGTGAAGCTGATACTGGACTGTCGAGCCGCACAGTGATAAATAATCGTTAGTAGCACAAAATTCAACAATTGAATTGTAAGATCACGTCCATTAGCTAAATGTGTTTCTAAATTCTCAGTAATAATTTGGCGACTAGCAGTAAGAGAATTGCACTTTTCAACATCTGGTAAAATTCGGAGCTTGAACTTGTAATCGCGCTCAGTAGATAAACATTCATCAGGGGCAAGAGTTGCCCATTTATGGAAGAGTTGTTGGATAGTTGTACTCATAAAGTCTGTAGTTGTGAGTTTCTGCGAGAATAGAAAGACAAAGGAGGGATTATGACAAACGCTTTTCCGCCGGAAGATATCAGTGCAAGATTTGATAATATTGATACTCGTCTAGAAGAGATAGGTGACGAACTGGATTTGCTGAGGACAGTACAGAATGCTAACAGGCGGGAAACACGAGGAAATTCCCAAACCATTGCAAGGTTGGAGCGTACTATTAGGGAACTGGCTGACATTGCACGCCTCCATCAGGAAGGATTACGCGCTGCTCAAAGAGATGCTGAACGCGATCGCCAAGCCATAAGGGAAGTTGAACTTCAAGCTGACCGCGATCGAGAAGTTTTACTTGCTTCCTTGCTTCAAGCAGAGCGCGACCGTCAAGCTTTTCAAGAAGAAATCCGCCGGATTTGGGAATATTTACGCGATCGCAACGGCGGCAGCAGTACACCCAATTAATTAACTCCATCCCGTTTACCTCGCCAAGTTCAAAAATTTTGAGGTCGATAAATCGCACAACATCGTCGCAGTGCCGAGCTTACCGTAAAGGCGGTTTTTCTCAACAATTAACTCAATAGTGCGATCGCTTGGGTCTTTTGTGTAGACAGCATCGCGGTAAAGCATGATTAACTGGTCACAAACCTCAAAGATTTCGCCAGAATTACGTAACAGATGACGATTAGGGCGTTTATCAGCCGTTGTTTGATTCCCCCGATTGATTTGACAGCCCAAGAAAACAGGGATTTTGTGAGACTTGGCAATGTCCCGAATCTGGCGGGTAATCTTGCCAACTTCAAAAGCCATGTTCCCACCGGACTCCAGAGGAATCTGTTGCAAGTAATCAATAAACACAGCCCCAATAGAACCACCAAATTCGGCAATGGCACGGCGCACCGCAGAAGCAATCATTGTGGTTGTAGGGGAGGAATGCTCATAGACTTTCCAAGGCAACTCCACCATCTGTCCTATACCTTGTGCTATTTGCTCCCAGTAGCATTGCGTATTGGTTTGAATCATAGAAGCGTCTATGCCAGTGATTCGGGCTAGCATTCGGGCATTGAGTTGATTCTTGTCCATTTCTGGAGTTACATACAGAACTGGCTTTCCAAGTTTGGTCATGATTTCGTAAGCGTAAGAAATCATGAAGTGGGTTTTGCCCATGTGGGATTCAGCAGCCACTACAACTAAGCTGCTGGGATAAATGCCACCGGTGATATTTTCGAGGTCGTACCAACCAACTTTGTCGCCGGCCATATTCCCCATCTCCAGCTTTTGAAAAAGTTCAATGCCCATGTCTTGCGCTGAGAAAACCTTGCAGCGTTCATCGCTTTGATTTTGGGTAACGGTGAAAACTTTTGCCTCAGCTTGCCCAAGGACAAGTGGTAGTTCGGTTTCTGTTTCATAGCCGAGGTGGACAATTTCATTGCCCACTTTGATTAGCTGCCGCCGTCGATATTTCTCCATCACCAAATCAGCCAAAGCGTCGATGTTAACGGCTGATACAGTGCGGTCTACCAAAGTTGCTAACTTATTCCTACCACCAACGCGATTGAGCAGATTGTGGTCAGACAACCATGCGGTGACGCTTAGTAAATCTGTGGGTTGGTATGTAGCATGAAGTTGGACTGCGGCTTGATAAATATCTTTGTGGGCGCTGATGTAAAAGGCTTGGGTCACTAAGCGATCGCTGATTCTAGTCATCGCTTCTGGGTCAAGCATAATTCCGCCTAAAATAGCTTCTTCAGCCTCAATGTTTTGTGGAGGCAGACCTGAAACTGGATAGTTAGAGCCAAAAGGAACTACGTTGTCTTGATTAGAGTGCATAATTATGCCCTTAGTGCTAATTTTAACTGCGCTTCAACTTCTCGCAAATTCATGGAAGATGGTTTGGTGTTGCTCGGAACTTTTGGCTCATTTGCTTTGGCTTGAAGTTTTGCCTTTAGCTCCAGCATTTGTGGACTGTGTTGATACCCATTGGATGGAACCCGCTTTGATTGCTCTTGCTGACGGCGCATTTGGTCTTGTGCCAACGCATCTTCAAGCGTGGTGCTAGTGGTGTTGTTTGCTCTGTGAGCCAAAGCAGTGCGCTGTTGAGGTAGGGGCTGTTTTTCTGTTTGCAATGCTTGGTTATAGCGCTGCATCAGGTTCGTCCATCCCCCTTTGGTTTTCTCCCAGGTGTTCATGACTGCGATCGCATGATCTATTTCCTGTCGTGCGGAGCGTTTCGACTTAGTGGCTAATTCTTGTGCTAGGAAATCCACGACTACAGGGTTGAAGTTCTGGTAGAGGTTATTTAGCTTTCGCTCTCCATTGCGCCAAGGTAAAACCCAGCGATTCCACTTGATTGAGTCTCTAACAAGCAAGGGCACACAATCATCACTCATAGCAGTCGGGTCTGTTAGCCAGGCATCAATCAGTTCTTTCACGTTCCGGGCTGTCTTGTAGAAACAGGTTAGTTGCGGCTTATTCGATTGTTCGGATTTGTCGAACGACCCCCCCGCAATAGTTGATCCTCTTGAGGGATTATCGGTTTGTTGCGAAGACTCGGAATTTTTTGACAACGAAGTGGGTTGTTGTGGGGTTGGTTCTTCTGGGGTTGGTTCTCCTAAGCTTGGTTTTTCAAGTTCAATTTCTTCCGTTGTTAAATCAAGTTCTTCTTTTTCACACACACTCTCTTGGGTGGGGGGCGCGGGTGGCGAAGCTAGGGGCGCATCCTTGAGTGGATGGACTTCAATTGGATAATCTTTAACTGGATATACTTTGGGTATTCCCCCACTACTACCCTGGTCTTCCCCGACTACTACCCCTGGTATTCCCCCATTACTACCCTGGTATCCCCCCAATACCACCCCTAGTATTCCTCCACTACTAACGCTATTTTTTCCTCTGATTAAACTTGATTGTTTAGTAGGAGAAATAAACCAGTCGTCAATATCTGTGAGTTGATATAGGTTAGAAGATACTGAACCATTAGACTTGGTTTTGGGCGTTTTAGTGATTAAGTTCCACGAAACCAATTCACTGACTGCTGCGATCGCTTTTTGCCTTAAAGTTTCAGTTGAGGAAGCAGGGAAAGAACCACGAAAACAGGCTTCACCGATAGATTTGTATGAAGGGAAGGCGTTATTATCACAACCGGCTCGACGGCAGAGGTGAGAGTAAACTCGAAATGCCTCCATTGTTAGTGGTAGATCATCCAACTTACTATCGATATAAATATGGCGTTTTCTTCTGCCGTAGTTAGAGCCATCACTTTGCATTTTTTCTGTTAAACTCATATCTATAGACCTCAAAGGGTTTGATTTTCCCCCGCACTGCGCTACAGGCGGGGGTTTTGCTTTATTCACGCATCAAACGGAAATTGTCTAACTTGCAGATGAAGGGGAAACTCTTCAATGTCTCCCCCTTTCTTGTCGCGGGTTTTGAATCGCTGTCCCCGAAATATTGCATTCGCCCCCAACTGTTTCACAAATACGGGTGTTTTCGATTGTTGGCATTGTTGGACAATTGAATTAATCCATTCCATGTGGCATGGTCTGGAATTTGGGCCAGACTCACCACCGACAATTACTAACTGAACATTATTCAAATAGTGAGTGATATCACCCAAATCTTCTAGTAATGGTTCAACTGACCAGAAGCGGATTAAAGCCGGAATTTGAGCAAGAAATTGACTACGTTCTTCTAAAGTGCGGCGATTCTCAATCGAAGTTCCTGGCCAAATATTTAAAGGTAGCTTGTCTAGTCCATGACAGGAGAGCCATTCATCCATAGATGACAGCATGATTTCTGGGCGTTTGGTGAGAATCTGAAATACTTGATTGGGAGCAACGAACATTCCATCTAGCATTTCATGTTGCCACAAACGCGGAACCCATTCACCGAAAACATCAGTCATTGAAGAAACGAAATGCTTCTTAGGTTTCCTTTGGAATCCCCATTTCCGAATAGCTTCTGTATCTAACACTAGCTCTGGTGATTGTCCAGAGTAGGGTTGCTTATTCCCACCAAAGAAAGAATTTTGATTCAGCTTTTCGCTATAGCAATTTTTACATCCTTCTGAGATTTTTTGACACCACCAACCGCCTCCCTTGGCACGGATGATATTATCTGTTAAGTCTGTCCATTCTATGTTTGTTGGCATAAATACCTCTGAAATTTGAAATTAGACAATACATTTGAAAATGGCTAAGAAAACACCTCTTACTGAATACGATTCTCCTTGGAAGCAGATACTACAGTTGTATTTCCAAGATTTCATGTTGTTCTTTTTTCCCCAAGCGCATAGTGAAATTGATTGGAATAGAGGTTTTGAGTTTCTTGATCAGGAGCTACAGCAAGTAGTTCGTGATGCTGAATTAGGAAAACGACTAATTGATAAATTGGTGAAAATCTATCGCATTGGGGGCGAAGAATCTTGGCTGTTGATTCATATAGAAATCCAAAGTCAAGAGGAAACTGATTTTCCTAAACGGATGTTTGTCTACAACTATCGAATTTTTGACCGTTACGATCGCTCTGTTGCTTCATGCGCGATACTGGGGGATGACAACATCAACTGGCGACCATCGCAGTTTGGGTACGATTTGTTTGGTTGTACGGTTGATTTTCAGTTTCCTGTAATCAAGCTGCTAGACTATCAACAAAGGTTGTCGGAGCTAGAAGCCAGTCGTAACCCCTTTGCTACGGTGGTAATGGCTCACTTGGCAGCAGTGCAAACCCGCAGTAATAGGTCGCAAAGGAAACAATCAAAACTGAATTTAGTGCGTCGGTTGTATGAGCAAGGATTTGAACGCGAGGCTGTTGTTAACCTTTTGGCTTTTATTGACTGGATGTTGACGCTACCATTAGATTTAGAGCGAGAATTTCAACGGGAAGTAGAACAATTAGAGGCAGAACAACGTATGCAGTACGTGACATCATTTGAGCGAATTGCCCGAATGGAAGAATTGGTGGAAGCAATAAAATTAGGCTTGGAACTCAAGTTT
Source organism: Nostoc sp. ATCC 53789 (assembly GCF_009873495.1). GTDB lineage: Bacteria > Cyanobacteriota > Cyanobacteriia > Cyanobacteriales > Nostocaceae > Nostoc > Nostoc muscorum_A. The sequence goes on from NZ_CP046706.1 coordinate 52,909, forward strand.
GGCCCTGAAGCATTAAACCTAGTGCCAGAAATTTCATCGTTGGAAGACGTTGAACTATTAAGAGCAGTGAGAAATGGGATAAAAACAGCAACTACAGTCGATGAATTGCGTCAAATATACCAGTCCTCTACAACTGACAATCTGCCAGAAAATTAGCATTGAAGAATTTAATATTTAGTTTTCTAGGTTCAGTACACTTTAAGTGCTTAAATTAGCTCTAATTAAGCACTTAACGAAGTATCTCCATCATGTTCCTTAACAGGCTGATCAAACTTCAGAGCCTCATCACCCCAGCAATCCCAGCCAACTCTAGACTCGCGTGCGAACATCTCCAGTTTGGTCATATCAGGACACAGCTTTTCTACAAATTCAAAAAACTGTTCGGGCTTACGTGAATGCTCACGACGGGGTGAGTGTAAAATGCTTGACTGGTTTGTGAGTGTCCGTCCAGCAAAAGCCTTCACATTCCCACGAACAGCCAAAGCGCAATGTTCAGTCGAATTCCGCAACCAATGACCGACACCTAGATGTGTTTTAGTGCCATCTTTGGTGACTTTTTCCCAAGTCAAAATAGTCTTGAGTTCAAATCCCCATGTTTGCAAGCATTGAGCCGCTTCGACCATGTGATTATTTGTGTACCAAAGCCAAAGAACTGACCCCGTGCAATCGCTTAAGTCTGGAACAGGCAATGACAGTATTTCTTCTATGTGCATTGGCTTGTAGTTAATACGGTTTCGGTGAGTCTTATCCTGATTTCTCAGCCGATAGAACCAGGGAGGGTCAATCACGATGCACTGGTATTGACCTTCTAATGTTGTTAGTCTCATGTTTAACTCCTGTTATTTTCAAACTTGTTCTGGAAATTCAATGTGGCTTAAAGTCTGAAGTTCAACAGCTAATCCACTTAAGAAATTTTGGAGTTCGACTGTTGCCAATTCTTTGGATATCTTTTTTTCTGATATATAAATAAGTTGCTTATAATGCCCAAAGTAAACTTCTGTACGAGTTAAATTTTGCTCTATATCAGTTAATAGAGTCAAAATAAATCTTCCGAGGTTACAAAAGTAATACTGACGGGTTGCACAAGAAGTATCTCCTTGATGCCAAGTAATATTGATTTTTGAACCAATGTGAGCGCTAATAGATTCAAAATCTACTTGGTAAATATTCAAATCTGCTTGCATTTCTCCACTGTTGTAGTAGCCAACAATGTGTTGCCTGATTCCATCAACTGATAGGCTATCAGGGATATTAATATGGGCAACAGATGCAACTTTTTCAACTACTGTGACTACGACTTCCATATCTTCTGCCTCAAACCCCAAATTCAAAAATCTTACGCCCATCAACATCAACGGGATTAAGTTGAATTAATCCACCTCCCGCATAATTACAAGGGATTTTACGTTTATCCTTGTCATCAAATGATTCTTTACGCACTTCCAGCCATCGCCCCACGCAAGAAAATCCAACGGCGGATTCAGGTGCGCCAGCTTTTTTATAATCCGCAACAGAAGCAATGTGACCACAATATGGGCATTTAAACTTCCATTGCATCTTGTCTTGTCCAAATAGTGTTTCTCCAAGAGTTAGCCACTGTTCTTTATTCATATTTAATCCTCCTCATCTTCTAATTCTTCGTCTTCATGGAAACTTACCCCAAATAATTCATGAATAAAATCTCCTACTTTTTTCCAATCAACTTGGGCTTCAGCTACTTCCGGCATAGGATATTTTTTAGTGATTCTTTTAAAACTAGAAAAATCTTCCCAAGTCCACTCGCCTAACTTATCTGATTCAGTCTCAGTTAGGTAATTTAGGCTAATAATATAATCTTGTACTCTTTCTTTGATTTGTTCTCTGTCGCCAAATTTCCAAAACTCACCAAACCAAGTAATTACTTTTTTTGTGCTGTCTGTTTCTGAAGAGTCTTCCTCCACCTCCTCATCTGAACATTCATCTTCGATGGATTCAAATTCTTGAATAGCAAACAAAGCCATAGCCACACACGCTCTTTCTGCTGGATGTGTAGCTGATTGCATTCGATATGATTCGGGGACTACATAGCCTTGGATCGCGTAGAATTTCTTAGCTAGTTTTTCAATCAATACATCTTTCTGGAAGTAGCCGAGTTCCATATCTTTTCCCCTCAAGGTAAAATTTACCTTTGTTGTAAAAGTCTTAATTCTTGATTACTGGCCGATCGCTGTGCTTGACCAATGACCATCAAGCAGTAACTACAGCTTTCTTACTAGCGAAAGCCCCCGCCTGCCTTAACGCTGCTCCAGGACTGGGATGAGCGAAAAATTCTTCTATAGCTTTGGTCAACCCAGCCGCAACAACCGGATCGTGACAAGCGTAGACGTAGATGGGCTGTTGCACACCGTTAACCAATCGTGTTTCTTGGCGATCGCCTAACTGTGGGTAGAATGTTCTCACCCATGTCCCCAAGTGTCCGCGATAGTGGGAGCCTTTAAGGGGGACTTTCTTGCCCAATTCGCTTTCTGCAAAATTGACCACGCCAAGCCAGCGTTCTTCTGTGGCGGTTAGCAATTTCCTATTATGTTCAGCCAGAAGATTCCCGGCATAGTCTTTAAATTGTTGTTCCATGTACGGGTTGAGTCTGCCACCAGTTAACTCAGCTAAAGTTTTCATTGCCAGGACAAGAGTATGCAATCGCTGTTCAACTGGGGGAAGGGCTGGTGTGGAAGGTTGTTCTTGTGGTTGAGTAGCGGGTTTTGTCCACCCCAATAAATCTTGAATCCAGGCACGAACACCAATGCTTTCAAAAGCTTCACAGGCTAATTTTGCTTGTGCGGTACATCTCTTACCAGCTTCATAGCCGTAATAATGAAGTATGGTTGCTACAGCGACATCGGGAATACCGGACTCAGACCATGATTTAATGTCAGCACCTTCAAAGCCTTTGTAGATAAGCCTTTCAGCCAGTTTAGAGCGAGAAATATCAGCAGCAGTTTTGAGGCTTCTGAGCAATCCAGCATCATTAACATTTGCTAATCTGGCTGCTGCCCGAACACTGGCCTTGCCCTGACCATTAGCGTCGATTTGAATCTCTTGTTTTATTTGTTCGATGATTTCGGCGATTTCAATTTGTGACATAACTTTAGTTGTGTGATTAGAAAAAATTAAACATTTACCCGCACCAAACTTTTTTCACCAACTAATGAGAAACGATTCGATATAGTTGGTGTCTTAATTAACGTTGGCGACATCAATTCAACAAGGTAAAACCAAGAATCATGCACCAGCGCAATCCCCAAAATCAGCCGTTGCTTTGTTCCCTGATCGTGAGAACAGAGCATCACTCTTTCGCCCAGAACGAAGGCAGGTTTTTGCACTTTGATGGCTTCTAATTCTCCAGTCCCGATGATTTGGTTTTGTGTGGCGTGGAGTATTTCATTACGGCAGTCAATTGAATAAATCCAGCACTCATGCTTCCATTGCATACCGCAGCAATAGCCAAATGTTCTGTTGGTTCGTAGGTAAACTCTCTCCAGTAAATTCACCTCAACGGATGGAATTGTTTGTCCCCAAGGAGGGGAAAGATACCAAGTTGTTTGAAGTGCATTAATGTGGTCAATCATGCTTTTCTCCCCTGGAATTAATAACCTAAAAATCTTCGGCAATGTTTGGAGAATAACGCCCAAAAAATACTTAAAAGTGAGCAGCAATTTTCACTGCTGCCCACATGAGGCTTTACGCTGTGACTAATTCTTGAAGAAGAGATCGCACTTCATGGTTGAAAAGCTGTTGTAATTCCTCAGTAGTCAGTTGCTCTAAGGGTCGGGATTGCAAGTGTTTGTGAACTGGTTCAGCCAGTGACACATTCACCATCGACAGCGATCGCACAGCATCAAGCACCGAGTTAGAATACTGCTGTTGGTCTGAATAACCCAGGATTACCCACCAGTCACCCTCAGTGCATCCGACTTGCCCCAGTTTCACGCCGTTGTTGTTGTAAATGCCATCATCAAGAATTTCAAACCCATAATTCTGGCACTCGTTGAAGATATGCGCCATGATTTGGTTTTCGGTCGAAGAGGAAACTTGCGGGGCAGAGGCGCAGAGGGGCAGAGGAGAAAATTGTTGTAAGTTTTTCCCCTCTGCACCCCTGCTCCCCTGCACCTCTGCTTCTTCTTGCACAGGTAATGAGCCATCTTTATAGTGAGTGCAGATGAAGCGATCGCAACGCATTAGAGTGTTGGCACGAAATAATTCTTTCTCGTTTACCATGACTACCCAGCGTTGCGTTAAGTGGTTGTCGTCATGGCTGATGCTGGCTACCAGTTCATCACCAGCGTAATATTCGTGATGGTCAAAAGAGATTTCGACTATTGTGAGGGGTTCAGGAGCGATTGCTTGGGCTTGGTCAGCGATGTAGTTGTCGAGTTCGGCTTGCGCGAGGGCTTGGTTGTCGGGGGCAGCAGGGGTAAGTTTCTGAACCTTGCTTGCTTGATAGTTAACAATGGCGGAAATCCAGGCATCCTTGCAGCGTTTGTCACTTACTTCGACTGTACAAGCGATTTCGCTGTAGATTTGCTTGAGCCGCGCAATGGATTTCAGTTGCAGCTGTTGTGCTGTGTAAATAACGTGAGTCATAATTAAGATTCCCTGTACGAATGTATGGGTTTTTCAAAAGGCGATCGCTTCCAAAGTTTCCGAGGCTAAGGGCGGTTGCCTTTTGTGATAGTTATATTATGCTGTTCTGCTAACTGATTGTCAATATACTGATTAGCGGTTATTCTGTTAATTGATAGCCTGTATGTTGATTGGCTGTTATTCTGTAATCAGATAAGCGTTAATGGAGGTTAATCATTAAAAACGTGTTAGCAGTTTGGATGGAAGCATATATTGATATTTCGCAATGGTGGCCCAAAACAGAAGATGGTAGCCTCTTGTCTGTCTACGCAGTTCATAGGCAGTTTGAGGGTAGCCCGAATGAAGTCACTAGACATACCTTGACTGTCGCCCGTGATGGCAGGCTTAAAAAAGCGGATATCGATAATTTGGTAAAACTAGCAAGGATTTGCTCTGTGCTGTCTGGAGAGTTAGTAACTGTCAATGACATTGTGAAAATTCAAGAGGACTCGTGAAGATGATAATGCTCCACCGAGTTCAATCCCAGAGCATTATTGCCATAACTCACCACATACTTAATCTATTTGTCATTGATTTTGAGCAAATACTATTGAATTAAAGGGGTGGAATGATGGCTAAACCATCTTCTAGGCGTAAAAAAGCCACCTCTGCCGCAGAGATAAATTCAAAATCACTTAGTAACTCTGCAAATGAAGATATCTCTGTTGAGGAAAATCCAGCTACAGCAACAATTACGGTTAGTGCTGTTGAAGTAGAGGAATTGACAGAGGAAGAACAACGTGATCGCTTACACTTGGAAAGAAAAGTGGAGAAAGCGGTTTTTGAAGCAGGGAAGGCGCTGATGGAATTGCGCGATCGCAGGCTCTACCGTTCCACCCATAGCACTTTTGAGGAGTATTGCAAGGACAGGTTTGGATTTCAACGTCGTCATCCTTACAGATTAATCGAAGCTTCTGCTGTGTTTGATAATCTGATGAAAATGTGTCCCAATGGGACACAAACTGAAACTGAAGCTGAATCAAGCGATGCGGAAATTTATTCCAGTGGGACACAAACAGAAAATGACCAAATGTGTCCCATTGGGACACAAATTTTGCCCACGAGTGAACGCCAGGTTAGACCAATAACAAAACTGGAACCTCAACAGCAATGGGAAGTATGGCAGACGGCAGTGGAAGAAGCCGGAGGTAAAGTACCATCTGCTAGAGTTGTAGGCGATGTAGTACAACGGATCATGGAGCGTACCAAAGCACCAAATCCTTATCGTATTGGGGAAGTCTGCCAAATCATTGCCAAAGATAATCCTGATTTACGAGGAAAAGGCGGGAATTGGTGCATCATCAACCATGTAGGCGAATTCAGTTGCACAGTCGCAATGTGGGATGGAGAATACACTGTCAGAATCGATCACTTGAAGCCACTAAATTACTTGGAGTCGGAATGTGAGCAGATGCAGCACATTAGCGATCGCATCAGTAGGTTACGGGAAAACGAGAACTTGGAAGATGCCCCAAGTGCTATGTTGAAGTACCTGGGGGAGTTGAAGCGACCGTATTTGACTGCGGTGGAGGAGAAACTGTTGGGTTTGATTGAGCAGGAATATAGGATTATAGATTAACCGATGATGAATGTTTCAAGTGATTTAACTAAACAAATGTTATGTAGTGCAATTACTTATGAGAACACTTTCACATCATTTTTTGACAATGGCTTACAACAACGGTTGGGCTAATTATCGTTTGTTAAAAGCTTGTAGTTGTTTGAGCCAAGCAGAGTTTGTTGCAACAAGAACAAGTTTCTTTCCTTCAATTAAAGCGACACTGAATCATGTATTGACTGTAGATTGGTATTATATTGATGCTTTGGAGCGCAGCATTAATAACAGACAGCCAAATAGCGAAGCCGAGAAATTTTTTGAGCCAGAAGAGCCTTTTGAGATATGTACAAAGTTACAACAAGCACAACATGAAGCTGACAAGCGTTTAATTGGAGTCACTAAATATCTAACAGATGCAATAATTGATAATCCAGTTGCCATCCCTCGACGCAGTGGGATTCATACCGAACAAATTTCACGACTTCTTGCCCACCTTTTTCAGCATCAGATTCATCATCGTGGGCAGGTACATGCGATGCTAGCCGGAACGCAAGTAAAACCACCACAACTTGATGAGTTCTTTTGTGCCAATGAAGCAGCTTTGCGAGAAGAGGACTTAAGAGAGCTTGGTTTTTCCGAACAAGAAATTTGGGAAAGCAGATGACCCTATGCCAAATCCTAGCCAAGGATAATTCTGAACTCAAGGGGAAAGGCGGCTGTTGGGACATCGTTAATCAGGTGAATGATTTTAGTTGCACTGTCAAAAGCTGGGATGGCGAGTACACCATTGCTTTGCAGCACCTCAAATCTTACAATTACCTGCCTGCCGAATGTCAGCAGATGCAGGTGATTTGCGATCGCCTGGGTCTGGTGTACTCTAGTGCGCTCGAAGAATCTGTGCAGAGTTTTTTGGAGTCGTTGGGGAAGCTGAAGCGGGCTTATTTGACAGATTTGGAAGAGAAAGTGTTGAGTGTTTTGGAGTCGGAATTTAGCGACTAAGGCAGTATAGTATTATCAATAAACATACTATGACTAACAGTTTCGGAGCGAAGGCAATGTCCTTGTGAAGTCATCAAAGTATATCCCCAAGCGTTTACTGAAGTGCGTTCAGCAGATGGAACAAGAGAAAGCGGAGGTTAGGGATGGTGAAACAATGATTTTGAGGCTGTATTTACACAGAATTACGCTAATCCATCAACAAACTGACGCATGGCTAAGTTAGCAAAGCTAAATAACGGGTGATTCGGTAAATAACAAAAGTTTTGTATGAGTTTTTCTTCAGCAAATGATCATGATATATGAAAAATCCAGAAGCAAATTAGTTAAGATTTGCACATTTGATGAAGCTTCTTGGCATTAAAGTGGTAATTTTTAGAATGCTGGCATTATTTTATTTATAACCCTTACATTTATCTTCTAATAATTATTAGTAAAGCACAACTGACTATATGAAAAATTATTTTAGGCTGATTTATAGTTACAGATTAAAGCTCATAACTCTTACTATCCTTTTTCTAATAACTTTTGTTGCTTTAGTTCATGGACAAACTCCTATACCAACTTCAAACTCAAATTTTAAAGCCCAGAATGTAAAAAACAAAGCTGTTTTAATACAAGAAATTAAAGACTATGCAGAACGCCATGTAAAGAATGATAAACCAATGGATACAAGTTTAGTTATAACTTTATATGGAAAAAATCCTTCAGGATTATCAGCTCCAGAAGTAGCCAAAATTTATGAGGATGAGTATGGTAAACAAAAAGACAAAAAAGATAATGATATTTTTGAAAAAATTAAGAATGATATCTTTTTTGGTTTAGGATGGGGCATTGGCCTCGTGTTTTGTATTTTGTACTTTTCAAAAGAAATCTTACAACAATACTTTAACAATCTAATTGATTTATTAATTAATTTTGTTTATCAAAATGTTTCTGGTCTTCCTGTTTTTTCATATTGGTCACTCCGGCGTTATAAAGAAGGATTAATTAATAAACATAACACACTCAAGATTTCATTTAGACCAAATAAACCTTTAGATATGAGGAAAGTTTTTGTTCCTCTTCAATTGAATGAAACATTAGATAAAAATCCAATTGCAGCCAAAAAAGCAATTAGTAAGTATCCTCGTCTATTGATTACTGGTATTCCTGGTGCAGGGAAATCAGTTTTATTAAGATATTTAATCTTATCTTGGGCTGAAGGTAAATTAGATCAAAAATTAAATGAAAAAGTACCTGTTATTTTGGATTTACATCGTTTAAATAAACCTAATTTAAACCAGAAAGATTTACAAGATCAATTGGTTGAAGCTTTTGCTAAAGATGATTTTCCTAATGCTCATAATTTTGTTTCTCAATCGCTAGAAAATGGAACATTACTATTATTTTTAGATGGTTTAGATGAAGTTAATAATAATTTACGTCCTCAAGTTATTAAAGAAATTAAGGATTTACTAGATAAATTTGATAAGTGTAGAGTAGTTATTACTTGCCGAACCGCAGTCTATAATAATGAGTTTGCATCTGAACTTGATCAAACATTAAATCTTATTGATTTTACCGACAAGCAAATACGTAGTTTCTTAGAAGCGTGGAAAGAGCAAATTCCTCCTGAAAAATCTATAGATCAACTAATACAAACTCTACGAGAACGCCCTCAAATTATGTCTTTGGCTCGTAATCCTCTATTATTAACTATAATTGCTTATTTGTACACAGATACTCCTTTCGTTTTACCTCATTCGCGTGCTGAATTCTATCAAAAATCAACCGATATTTTGTTAGATTTTTGGGATAATGCTAAGAACAATCGAAATCAATATAGAGGAAGTGATAAACGTCGAGTTTTACAATTTTTAGCTCTTTTTATTCAAGATAATGCTACTCAAAGTATCACAGATCGCCGTAGCTTAGATTATCCCACCTTATTAGTAGAAATCAAGAGAGTACTACCAACTTTAAACTTAAATGTAGAACAAGCTCAAATAATTTTAGAGGAAATTGAACAACGTAGCGGATTATTACTTAAGATTGATGGTGGTGAACGTTATCAATTCGCTCATTTAAGTTTACAAGAATTTTTTGCTGCTGCTGCTTTATTAGATAAAGGAGATGATTTAGTACAAAAGTTTAGGATAGATCCATTGAATTGGCGAGAAGTAGTTAAACTTTGGTGTGGTTTAGCACTAAATAGTACAAGTGTAATTCATGCTATCTATCAAAGAGATACACTAACAGCTTTTGAGTGTATAGCAGATGCTCAACAAGTAGAACAAGGACTTGCAGATGAAATTATTAATAACTTTAAACAACAACTAGAAAAAGTTAATAATGATGAGAATTTTGCCATTGCTTTTGGTGCGGTAGCAGCAGCAGGTTCTCGTCAAAGAGGAAGGGCTATGTTTGAATTCTTAGAATCAACTTTAAAAACTTCTAATGATTTAGGGCATAAAAAAGCTGCTATTGTTGCTCTATCAAAGACAAATTTACCTCAAGCAGCAGAAATTTTATTTCAATATTATAAGCAACAAAACTTACCTGAAGCTCATAAAGCATTAATCCGTATGGGAGATTTAGCGGCATTTTTATTACAATCTTCGGCAGAAAAAGGCGATGAATTAGCTATGCAAGATTTAGTAGAGATTGGTACACCTTATGCTTATGAAATCTTGAAAAATATTCAAAATAGTTTTGATCTTAAAATAGCGAAAAAAGCAGCTTTATATTTAACTGAACTAACTAATAAACAAACGTATTTTCAATAATTAAGTAAGAATTATGCCTAAACATTATGAGCAATTTCGTTATAGTGACTGGAAGTGGATTGTTGATAACTTTCAACGTGCAGATCAAAGAGAAGATATAGCAAGAGCTGTATGGTTAATTACCCAATGTTCTGCTGATGAGATTGTTATGCACAAGAAACTCGATCCTAGAATAGTAATTCCTTTGTGTGCAATTGAGTTTCAAGATGAGTTTGATTGGCAAAAATTAAAAATATCAAAAAAAGATATAAAGCAAATTGATGAGGAAGATTTTTTAAAATTGCTTAATTATGTTAGCAATAGTACTCGTTGGAAAACCCTTGTTTTATCTCTGGAATATGATTTACAGCGCGAATTAATTTATCGTTTAAGTAATAGTTATCGTCGTTTAAACCGTAATGATTGGCGTTTTTATTTTGCTAATTTAGAATATGAATTTACTAGTAGTTGGCACTATCGCTTAATATTAGCATACACTTTTTTGCTTATTGTATTTTGTATTATCACAATGAATACAATAATTTTAACAAAACATAGTTTTTGGATTTATTCATTTACTGGCTTGGCATTATATATATTAATTGGATTTTGGGTATCTTCATTATTAATTCCTAAATATTTTATCAAGTTTGGACTCTTTGGTTTTTTTACATTTACTCATGAGCTTTATCAGTTATTAAGCAATAAATTAATAAATTCAGATATTGATCTTTTTGTCAATAATATAGTAACTGAGGCTGTAATTGGGACTGTAGCTGGTACTCTAATTTTGGGTATGGGTGCCACTGATGCTAAGGGTACATTTATAGTTGCAGCTACAGTTGCAGCTACGTTTTTAAGCGCAACTATCTTTTCAATTGGGATTGGAGCTTTAATGGGAAAGGTCAGTTGGGGTATGGCTTTAATTATGGCTGTGACTGGAATTTTAATTTTAGCTGGTGCTGGGATTGTAGCTGGCACTGGGACTGTAGCGGGGGCTAGTACTATTGCTTTGGCTGTAAACGTAGCTGTTTTTATAGTTGTGGTTGGGGTTGGTGTTGGTGCTGGGGGTGGAGCTGGGATCAGCGTTGGAAATATAAGATTGGGCATGGCTTTATTTTTGGCTGGAGTTGTGATTATAACTGAAGCTGGAGTATTATTTGGAACCTCGGCTGGGGCTATTACTCTTGCTATAATTGGAATTTTGGTTGTCTTTATACTTGGGGTTGGAGCTTTATTTAGACGTATATCATGGATTTGGGTTATGGCTGTGACTGTGATTGGAACTTTAATTTTAGCTAGAGTTGTAGCTGGAGTTAATACTTTGACTATGGTTGCTGTTAGACTTGGGATTTTGATAGGGGTATTGTTGAGTATTGGAAAATTGTCTTGGTACGGACGCAAATATAATCAAAACTATTTCCAGTATTCTCGTTTTCTCGCTATTTTAACTTTACCTCTATTCTTTTGGTTTCCTATTTTGGTTAGTTTTACAACTATATTTTTTTTACGCTTCCTTTCGTGGCAATATACTTTGTTAGTTTGGCTAATTTCACTAGGACTTGGCACAGTACTATGGTTGTATGGGCAAAATAAAGAACGTCTAGCTAGAAATCCTCTTAAAGATATTTTGCCATTAAATAACTATATATAAATAAAAGCTAATGAAAGATCAAACACCCTGCTAAAGACCGAATATAAGTGGTATCGCTAGAAACTAATTTATGTTATATGCTAACTAATAGCAATAATTAATTAAAAAATTATAATTAATTAAAAAATTTAATAATAAAAATATAAGAGTGAGCGTTTATTGCTTTTGTACAGAAACTAGTATTGATTCAAGCACCACAGGTTGACCGCCTTTGGAAGTATTAAACTCCGAAACCTTGACGAAAATGTAATAGGAGATTTACATAGGAGGGTGCTAACGAGCATTTTCTGAAAAACATTTAAATCCATAACTCACTATCTAGGTTTGAGAAAGGGTTTTGCTTGCCTTCTCTATTGTTTCGATTATGCCTGAAACTGCTTATACTGCTCGTACTAACAATGCTTTTGTTCTAATTGAAACCCTTCGAGTTGCTGAACTGATGTACCAAGGTGCAACCCAGGAAGATATTCGGCAACGGGTATTGGTTGAGGATTTGTTTCAACTGCGCTCTCAAGCTTCCCGTGAGCGGGCGCTGCAAACTATTCTCAAACGTCTTCAGCAAGTCCCAGAGGAATATATTCAATTAATTGCCACTGGTAACCCTGACATCCGCCGATTCACCATATTGTTTCTGATTCTGCGAGAACATCGCCTTCTGCGCGAACTCATTGATGAAGTCCTGCTAGACAAAATTAAGGGTTTTAATTACGTCGTAACGACTGCTGATTTGCGAAGCTTCTTTGAAGGAAAACGAGATCAAAATTCAACTGTGGCTGCATGGTCAAACTCCACCTATAAAAAAGCTGCTAGCAACACTTTACTAGTGCTAGTAAATGCGGGTCTGTTGCAACCCACGTTTCCAAAAGGAAATTATCAAATTCGCTCTGTTCCCGTACCATCAGCTTTACGTCAAAAATTACTTGCTGATGGGCTAAGTTATTACCTGACTCTCATGCTTGATTTTTAATCGACTGCTAACGCTTTAAATACCGCGTCTACGGGGTCAGCGTAAAATGATGTTTGAAATTTAGCAAACAACTCTGGCGGAACACTGGCTAAGTCCACAGCGCTTGCCATTGGTAAGAGGATACGTTTAGCGCCAGCATCAAAAGCTACTTGCAGGCTACCCGCTAGGTTACTGACTGGTGTAATCGTCCCACCAATAGTCATTTCCCCAAATATTGCAAATTGGGTTTGAACACTTCGTTTTAAAGAAGCAGAACATAATGAAACGAACAATGCTAATCCGCTCTCTTGGGGTGCGCCAGATCCTTGCAAGTCTAGTAACTGGAGCAAAAAATCCAAATTACTTGGATGAATGCTACTGCTAACTCTTTGAGCGTTAGCTTTGAAGTAATTCATGGCAATGTTTAAACTGTCCTTCATCTTGCCAGCCGTCGCTACACCAGTGCGTACTAGCTTGCCACTACCGGGTACTGCTTGCAGTTCAAGTTTGAATGCCCCAATTATGCCGCTATCTCCAGTACTGACAAAGTGCAAGTGACCGGGAGTCAGCATTTCCTGACTAATCAAGCTCGAACCACCCTGTTCCGGTACTGAGACAAAATGTTCATCTAGAGTTTCCAAGTCGATGTAACTGAAATGCACATCGTAAAATTCCATTCCACCAATTTTCTTTAATTGTTCTTTCACGCGCCGTCGCACCCGCAGCCCATACACTAGGGCTTCACGCACATCTTCCTTACTAAATGAGCCATCTGGAAAAAGCAGTTTAAGCAGCCCCGATACAGTTTTGCGAACTGCTTGAACATCTCGTTGCTTAAGATTGTTACCTAGTCTGAAGTGGAGGTCTATGGCATCGGCAAAACTGCGTTTACGCATTTCTCGCAGCCATTCTGCTAAGTAATCGACAATGAACCCGTACTGGTTGGTGAAATTCTCTGGGCTAAATTTGGGGATTTCCCAGCCAGGAATATAAGCGTGAAAACGGTCGAAGAAGGCGGTGTCAATCATGGCTTCGGGGAAAGGTGCCAGCAGGTGTGAGGTCTTCACCAAAGATTCCACGCTTTGATTAATGTTGCCGACAAAGACCATAGAAGCATTGGCGGTAATCTCTGCCTTACCGCGTGCAAAAGAACCTGATGCCATGTAATCTTTCATGATTTGTACACCGTCGTTATCATGGAAGCTCATGCCTGCTACTTCATCAAAGGCAACCACGTCAAATAAACCCACTAGTCCCACGCGACGATTTGACATATTGTAGAAAAGATTCGCTACTGTAGTTTTTCCACCAGAAACCAAGATTGAGTTAGGAGAAACTTCTTTGTAGACGTGGGATTTACCTGTAGAACGGGGGCCAAGTTCGCAACAGTTGTAGTTATTTTCACAAAGGGCTACCAAACGGGCAAGTAGATGCCATTTTACATCTTCGCTGACGGTAGTGGGTTCCAGTCCTGTTGACCGAATCAGCAGGTCAATCCATTCGCTGCGGGTAAAAGCTGGGCGACCCGCAAACAATTCATCCATATCCACACTAGGCATTTGGATAGGTTTGAGACTTCCGACAATGAAGGGGCTGGGTTTGGTTCCGGCTTCGTATTCAAGTTGTAAAATACACCAGATACCACCACCCAAAAGCTTTTGGTTGGGTTTGACAATTTCTGGGTCAATGACTACGCCTTTTACACCCAGGTTCATTAAAGTTCCCTGGTAGATGTCATCTCTGTCATTGAGCGTAACCGTTACCCGGTCAATGATGGTAAATCGTCCCAATTCCCGAATTTTAGATTTGATCTGTTCTGCTTCATCAGGACGGACGTAATTCTGTGCCAGGATGTTTTTTACACGAGTAACACCCTCCTCAATGGTGGTTTCGTCGTCGGTCGCGCAGTACATACCGAGTAGGTATTCCAGGACATACACTGGTACGTTAGCACCTTCTTTAATACGTTTAGTCAGGTCTTTACGTACTACCTTTCCAGGGTAAATGCTGTTTAGTTTTTGATTCAGGTCATCCATTTTGGGGCAGGGAGCAGGAGAGAATAATTTGATATCACCGATATTGTGACTATATTGGCTTAGAAATCTCCAAAGTCGTTAGCGATCCCTAAACTAACTGCCCAGGTTTCTCGGAGCAATTCACTCTCATCATCTGCATCCTTAACTATTAAATAGACGTTACTAGGGGGATTAGCGGTAGTTACGGTCAACCTTAAGTTAGTTTCCCGATCGCTCGGATGTGGGCTAGTGCTGCTTAAGTTTGCTCCTCGCACATCTGTTATCGGTGTATTAGTTTGGGGATCGTAGAACGCAACTGTAATTTGACGCGATCGCCATCTCCCCTCAACTGCATCACTTTGTACTAATGTCAATGTAAAACGATTATTCGTTACCCGCCGAACTCTCGCACTTACCTGTACCCCTACTTTCCGGGCTGGGCCTTCGTCTCCTTTAACCGCCCGTTGGTGATGATAGGTGATGACTGGTACGCATACTTCTTGGAGAGATGCCCCACCGTGGACAAACTGCGCTCCTGCACCTTGGACGGCAAAGCGTAAACTACCACGGGGTACGATCGCAACTGTGCCATTTTCTGTATAGGGCAAGCTAAAGTGCAGTAAGGTTGAGTCATTAAACTGTTCTCGTGCTAGCAGGTAGCGGCGTTTGCTTTCCAGTACTACTTCACCACTTGGTAGGGGTCGCTTGTCTGCCTCTTGAATGGGGCGACGTTGGTATAAAAAACCGTGATCTGCGGTGATGATAACGTTTGTACCATTGATAGAATTACAAATTTTCTTTACCAGACGTAGCAGTTCGCTAATTGCGGTTCCGCAAGCTGATAGTACTTGATGTTCGCTGGATGCCTGATCGCCGATCGCATCAATGACGTTGTGATAAATGTAGATTAGGCGATAAGGTTGCACAGCAGCCCGTCCTTCGTCAGTATTCATCTCTAGCAGGTCTTTGGCACTAAGTACTGTAGCTTCTACTCGACTATTTTGGTTTAGTACCTTTTGCCTTGCTAATGCTCCTTTAGTACCAAGCCCATCCAGTCGGACATCATCATCACCTGGTATCAGTTCTAGTTTTGACCCTGGAAGAAGTGCTGCCATACCCAACCGTGTCACGCTGGGTAAAACTCCCAATTGTGCCTCTAGGCTGGTTTCACCCCGAACTTCTTTTTTAATTACCTCTTCGAGTTCGCTGGCGACTTCGTAGCGCAAAGCATCGGAGATAATCACAAATACTTTTTCGCGATCGCTCCGTTCTAAAATTGGGAATACGTGCCTACCAAAAAATCTAGTTTGGGATGCTACGCCCTCCAATTCCCAGTTGTTGTTGCCAAGGGCATCAGACCAAGCTTCTCCTAGACTATCTAGGAACCATTGGGTGTATAGATTTTCCACATCGTCAACTAAACCCTTGAGGATATCCCCTTGGGCATCATCGCTTTTGACGATAAAGTGGCGGTAAGCTTTGTCAAAGGAGTGTAAATCGCTGGCGTAGGCTTTGAAGAGAAGTGGGGCTGGTTGGCGGAATCCTTCTGGATACTGTTGCTTAAATTCCAACAGAGCGATCGCAGCTTCTAATGCTTGATAAATCTTCTCATACTGGGGAAACCAAATCAGGGTATGACGTGCCTGTAACCAAGTTCGCCAAGGTGTCAATTCCGTTATCTGTTGCCCCATTTGCATTTGCAGTGTTTTAACGCAGGTGCGGATTAATACCTTATCCACCACCTCGAAACTCGCTGCTTCAAATAAAACTTCCGGCTCTAAATTCTCTATAGCATCAAATATATGTAATTGTTCTGCTACCTCACTGCTGAGGATCTTCCAACCTAGAGAATCCTGCTGGTCGCGCATCCACTGGTCGATAAAAGCATAAGCCCGTTGTCCAGGAATGATCACTTGGTTTGCTAACTGGGGCGGGATGGTATCGTGCAGAGATTTAGCAAAATGGGTGATTAACAACTGCACGAATAACTTGTTTAAACTGGGGTTTTGCTTAGGAAAGTCCGTGTGTTCTTGGACTACTTCCCAGAAAGCTTCAGAGGAGATAAAACGCTCAATATCAGACCAGAGGGTGTTATCCGACTCTAATAAACCCCCAAGCAGCACCCGCCGAATCAGTGTCCCTGCATCGGGTACTTTTAAACCTGCGAGAACGGAAAGCATAGCCAGGAGTAATCCCCGTTCGTCGCTGTCGGGGGAAATACTCATTGCTTGTAGGGCTTCTGTCCGTTTGCGGCTTTTAAAGAATTTCTCATGTTCCCGGATGACAATTTCCAGACCGCGCGATCGCAATCCTAAATCTGCATATATGAGGGCGGCGGGGTCAGCAGAGAAAGTTAAACCGCTTTTTTGGATGTCTAGAAGCCAGTTTTCTTGGGGTGCAGGTTCGGCAAAGGGGGCGTACAGTAGAAAAGTTTGATTGGGTTGCTCGACCAGCAGGTGATATTTGACAGTAAAGGCAGTATCAGCGAGTTGGAGTTTTTCTACGCCTTCGAGTTGGAGTTCATTGAAGCTGCTCGTAAATTGTTGTTCGGGGTCGTACCAAAACACCACCCTCCGTCCTGGGTGCAACCAACGGGCTGAATCTTGGAAGATGCTTTCTAGGGTGTTTTGGATACGAGCGGTGTTCATAAAGGTAATTTATCCAATAGCCAAAAAAACTAAAAATAAGTTAGTTAAGAATTTACAGTTATTCAACTTCTTCTTCAATTTCGTCATCATCTTCACTCTGTTCTACCATTCTGGGTAAATCCGTAGGAGCAGGCTTAGATTCTTTAGAACGTAGCTGTTCTAATATATTTACTATTTCTTTTGGAATATCATGAGGCTTAAGACATTCAAGAATATCACTCCGTGATAACTTAAGCTTTAATTCGCTATTTACCCAGTTTAAAAGCCCTTTTAGAGCTTCCTTACCCATACCTACAACGAGTAATTCATTTATGTTATTAAGTTTTTCATAATCTGCAAGTAACTTTCTTGATGCACTTTTTACTTCATTAAAACTACGATTATAAGGTTCTAATTTCAGCAATGTGGATGTTTTATAAATACTATCTTCAAGTGTATCGTCATAATTATATGTTCTCAAGATTATGGTAGTTTTTAATAATTCCAGTATCTTATCTTGTATTAATAAAGCGTCTGGCAGTACTTTATCTGTATTTTTGACTGATAAGGCTTTATAAATTAATTCAGCCGAAAGGAGATAATTTTCGATTTCATGCCTTTCTAGCTGATGTAAAACAACATTTTTGCTAATTGCATATTCTGTAAGCTTATCACGCCACTCTAAACCTAGTCCATCTCCATCTCGAATAAAATGAATTTCTACGTCACGCCCGACAAACTTATTTAGTACCTCAGTCATTTGAAATGGAACTTTATCATCTTTACTTCTACCTTTTAACACAGGAACGGTATTTGCTCCTGAAAAGCATCCTGTACGTAAAACTTTATCAAAAGCTTCTAGTATAGAAGTATCAGAATCTTCAAGAAATACTAGTTTACCGCTAATAACTGATTTGCCCAAATCATAAGTATCAATCCGAGTCGAGATTTGCTCCTCTACATCATCTGAACTTACTAAAGGTGTATTGATTTTTTCTTGTGCTGAAATTGGAATTACCTCTGAGGGATCGGCTGCTCTAATGATTGATGTAGAATGTGTTGAAATTATAATTTGTATTCCAAGTTCCTTTTGTATATCACGTAGTGTATTAGCTAAAGAAGCTTGTAAGTTAGGGTGTAGATGTGCATCAGGTTCATCAAGTAATACAATGGAAGCTTGCTCAGGACAAAAACGATAAATTGGCGCAAGTATTTGTAAGACTTGCATAAAACCGCTACCAGAAGAGTTAAAATCTAGTGCTATTCGCTGTGATGCACATAAATCGCTATAGTACGCAGATATATTTAGGTCTCGATCCTGATCAAAGGAAATATCATCTAAATAAAAATTAAAATCTCTTTTTAACCTCTCCTTGAGACTTGCAAATTTTTCTGGTGACTGTGCTTTAGTATCAAGTAACAAATTTCTAATAATTGCACTAATCTGTCCAGAACGAAGCCTATCTTGTATTGCTACAGGGAATGCACGCTCTTCTGCCGATAATAGTCCAACAAATCCAGAAATAAATAAAGGTGGTTTTAAATGAAACTGTGGATTATTAGTAAGGTCTGTCTCTTCAGAGATACACTTGATGTTGAATGCTCCATATAAAGACCTTATTTGTAATTTATAAATATTTTTTGCTACATCAACAATTTCGATATTTACAGAGATCCTAGAGCCTGATTTTTTTGCATAAAAAACTTCTCGATAATCTGAAATATTTAATCCAGGTAGAGAGGCTAAACCCACACCTTTCTTTTTTATTTTTAGATTGTTACTACTGTCTGTGTATATAAACTGATGAATAAAAAAACTGCTTAGAGCTAAGTTTATTGCTTGCAAAATAGTAGTTTTTCCTGAACTGTTTTCACCCATTAGAACTGTAAATGGGCGAAGATGTACTTCTAAATCTTGGAATTTTTTTAATCGTTGAATATGAACTTTGTCTAACATTTTCGTTTGGATTATAAATTACACATTCATTGTCTGATTACTCTCAGTGCCTAACTTGAAAATCAAATCATTAAAACAGCAAACTATCTGGTTAATTAGCTTATTTTAAAAACTCTAATTTCCACTGTGCAGCTTTCTCTAAGTCAGCAATTTTTAAATCTGCTCCTTCGTACACCAAACCTTTAAAGCGAGTGTAGTTGTACGCTACACCATCGTCAAGATCAAGATTAATTCGCGCATCGGCTTGGGTTTGCAGTTTGGCTTGGTAATCTCGCAGTTCTAGCTGTTGCGCTTGCAGTTCTTTCAGGCGGTTTGTGGCAGCTTTTTTAGCGGCGCTAGAAGTGGTATTATCTAGCTGTTGTTGCGCCCTGGCAATTTCTCCATCTAGTTTGACTTGCAATTCCAAAACATAATCGGTGCGGATACGAGCAAGAGCATCTTCGCTGTAACGGTGTAAATATAGTAATGCGCCAAAAGCTCGTTTTTTTCCACTCGTAAACAGCCAGTAAATGGGACGTTTTTTATAAGTTTGAATGTGGTCAGAAATGAATTCTTGCAGAAAGTAGCGGCGGATACGTTCTTGGGCGCTTTCGCCGTTTTTGAGGATGAGGGCGTTGGCGATGAAGTTGAGGTTTTCGGTAAGGGTTTCGGGACTGTAGGCGACTCGCAGAAATTCTATGAACCGGGTAACGATATCATTATCAAAGTATGCTTGGTCTGTGATGGGAATAATTGCATCACTGCTGGCGCTTAAGGTTTGGTGTAGGGTGGGGTCAAAAGGTTGTCCGGCGTGGATGAGTCCGGGTTTGTCGAGGGAGTAGCGCCCCATAATACAGCCGACGGCGTAGGAGATGAGGGAACGGATATCTTTGTTTAAGTCGGCGCGGCGGATGGTGATTTGGTCGTCGGGTACTTCTGGGGTGAGTTCATCTTGCAAGCCATAAGCTTCTATCCAGTAGCGATTATTTTCTTCTTCAAGTTGTTGGAGTTCGCGGAAGGCTGTTTCTGATTTGCTTTGCCAAATGGTGAAGGCTTCGGAGAGGTGTTTGGTGTTGTGGCGTAATAGAGGGTGGGTTTGGAAGTCCCAGGAGGTTTCAAAGTTATCCCAGTCTTGACGGTAAGTATTAATACAATTTTCGACAATACTATTGATTTTGGGTTTAATTATATTTGCTTTTTCTGATATCCAAGGTAATACAGCAACATTACCTGATGAGAAATTCAAAGTAGGATTGATTGCTTGAATCAATTTACTAGTTACATTTGAACACAAAAAACCAGTTAAGCTAAATATCATATCCGATTGACAAAAAGCAGATGATCCTGCTGAATCAAATATAAAGCCTTTTCCTGAATATCTAACTCCAAAATAACTTGAACTCACCAAAGACCAAGTTACTGAAGGCTTAAAATAATAACTAGGATTTCTAATAACTGCCTTTGGTTTAAAATTATTTATTTCTTCTCCATCGTTATTCCAATTTATAACAAATTCTTGATTTCCATACCACTTTCTAAATTCACCGCCCTTATTATATGGGAACCATCGTTTTTTAGATTTTTTTGCTTCCTCTCGACTACATAATCCAAATCCAAAATTATTTAAATCAACTTCAAACCATAAACGAAGAAAACGATCATTGTTTGCAGTAGACAAACCTTGTTTTGATTCAAAAACATTACCTAATGATTCTGCATTTTCAAAAATATTTAATAGTTTTTCACTTAGCCAATAAGCGATCGCACTCCCCGGAATCTTTGCAAAATCAGCAGGTTTTGTATCAAAATTACTGGTATTGAAATACCTTTGCTCTAGTTCCTCATTACTCGCTACACTTCCCTGTTTATCAAATAATCTCTTAAATACACCTAATCCATCCTGATAAACTTTCTTACGAATAACAAACGAACAACTACCAAAGTCTGAGCCAAAAACGCCTCTGCCATTATGTACTAGACTTTCTAAAAATGTTGTTTCTAGAATGAATTTACGCAAATCCTCAAAGCTAGATAAAAACATCCAGTTAGGTATGGTTAGCATTGCCAGCGAACCATGATCAATACAAAGATCAATATTTTTCAGAATATAACAAGTATATAAATCACCTTTACCAGCTATATAGTTGTTATTTACAAACTTTTTAACCACATCATTAAATGAACCACCACCCATATAAGGTGGATTTGCCACCACAACCCAATACTTATTCCTCAAAAACTCTGCCTGTAATAACAACCCCTGCAAAGCCGGAACAAACTCCCGAAATAGCGAATCACTCGCTTCTAAATTATCTAATTGCCATTTCAATTTCTCTCTATCAAAAGCTGGTGGAGTAATCAAACTTCCCAAATTATCTGCATTATTAAAAGCCTCAATCAACGGTTTCCAATCTTCAGCATTCAATTCTGTTGCTGGTGGTAAAGTCTGACTATGGGTAGGACGCACCGCCGTAATATTTAAAACCAGAGATTTCCGCAAAATCCGCGAATTTTTTGCCCGTGCCTTCATCAATACCGCAAAACTTGCCAACTGCGCTGCACGTTCATCAATATCTAAACCATACAAATTGTGCGTCAAAATCAGTGCTGGAATATCACGCTCTAAATAACCTTGCTCTTTGTAAATTTCAAACAACAAATCAAACGCATACACCAAAATATGACCACTACCACACGCAGGATCTATCACGGTCAACTCTTGAGGCGTTAAAGACCTCTCCCCCAGCCCCTCCCCGACGCGGGGAGGGGAGCAAGAATTTTCTTCTCTTGTCCCCTCGCCTTCTAGGAGAGGGTTAGGGAGAGGTTCTTGATTTTCCAAATAGTAAGGCATATATTCCCGCAAGCGTGATTCTGGGTGAGACTCTAACCACAACCGCCCTAAACTGTTCTCCACCATATACCGAACAATCCAGTGAGGGGTAAACAATTGCGTCGCTGCTGGAATATCTGCGGCTGCAACCTTCGACTTTGCCCCAATCACCTCATCCTTGCGTTCCGAAATGTAGAACTGATACAGCCAACCCACTACTTCAATATTCTGCCAGTCCTCCTCTGGAATCTCCTTTACCAGCCGCCGTACAATTGAATCCTGATTTAACAAATTTCCAGGCAAAAACAGCGCTTGGTAGTTCTGGCGAGGGTCAAACAGTGCCGGAATTCCCTCCGCCAAAGCTTTACACTGAGCTAACAGCAGACGACGATAGAGAAACTCGTCGGGATTAGGATCATGATTGGCAAAACTGCGCCACTGATTGAGAGTATCCAAGTCAAGTCCAGGTAAATCTCCCATTTCGGCAATAGAACTAGCATCCCGTAATAAATCAGGATCTACCAAATTTGGATCGCTACTACTCAACACCCGCCCGATATATCCATTCACCTCCATAAACCGCAACGCCGCCAAACGGTTAAACCAGGTGTAAGCAATTTCATCTATCAGCGCATCTACCGCCTGGGGTTGGCTGGAAGTTAACGTTAAATCTTGCAGACGATTTCGCAGTTGTTCATAATGGTTTGCTTCCGTTGCGTTCAAGGTTTGACCCGCCACTAACAACCCACCTGTAACGGGTTGAGATTGGATGATGCTTTTGTCAGTAATCCCATACTGGGCGGCACGGGCTTTTACTTGTTCCCGTAAGTAGCGACGCGCCCAAATTGCGAAGTTTTTAATAGCGGTGCGGTTCATTTAAGTATTTTTATGTTACTAATTTGAGGTGAATTTAGTTATTTAGCAAGTTATTTAATAGCTTAATTAGCATATTTAAAAAATTTATTATTTTCACTTTATTGCTCAATAGCTCTTAATTGATCAATAAGTTGTTGTAATTGTAAAATTTTATGGCGAATATCTGACTCGCTATATAAACTATCAATTAAATGTGCATTATGAACTGAGCGATTTCTAAAATCATTTATTTCAGTTGCTAGTTTAAAAAAATCATGATCTATTAATTGTATTTTCATTAATTCTTGCATTGTTATCCTTGGTGGATATATTCGTTTTTCATTTTTTTCTTCCTCATTAAGTTGAGATTTATTAAATGTTTTAATTAGTTCACTTTCAAACATACTCCATGTTTTTATAAACTCCCCAAATAAAGCATTCATATTAATAGCAACATTTTCTGCGATAGTTTCTTTTTCCTCTTCAGATATTTCAATCTTATCCAGTTGTTCGACTGCCTCTATTAGTTTATCTCTTAATTCATTGACAAGAGTTAAAATAGCCTCATAATCCTCTTTTGTTACTTGATTATTATGAGCTACTTGACACCTTAGTTGATACAAATCCTTCCATTTCTTTTGTAATTGGCTATCCTCATAGTTAATTCCGAAAAAATATCTATGCCAATTAGATTTTGGAATAAATTGTTTTAATTCATCCAAGTTCAAATCATTAATATTTTGGGCACTCTTTAATAATTTATAAATTCCGATGGTATCATGATTTTGATAGGGTTCAAATAAAAAATCAGCTAAGTCAATAAAGTCTTTCTCATATAATAAATTTGCTTTACTTTTAATACTTTTACCACTTTTACCACCTCTATTAGTAAATTTTATCTCTGGAGGCGATGTTTCATCAGCCCATGCTATGCCTACATTGGTTAGCATGAATTTTGTAATCAGTTTCCGCATTAGATTTTCTATCTCATGTATTAACGGATATGCTTTTGTAGAATAATAAAGAGAAATATCATCCCATAAAACACTAAATTCTATATTTAAGTAATGGACAGTTGTTCTAATTATTTTCAATAATTTTATATAATCATCTATATTCTCGTCTATTCCATTTTTTGGGTTATAAACAAAAATCAAATGAAAAAACCGATGTTCTTTTATTTCACCTGTTTGTAATTTATACTCAACGGCAATTTTGTTAAATTTAATTAATTGTCCATCAATTGAAACAAGATCATTGGCATTTAAAAAGTTTCTAAAAGTTTCTGGACTACTACAAAAATTATTATTTTTAATAACAATCAAATATTCTACTTTCAATGTATTCATAATTTTTTATTTAATGTTGATTATTTCCTAGGAAAAATTACTATGTCTTTGTAGGCTAAGTTAGCATTAATTAGCTAAATTCCATTAATGAATACTTAGCCAACTAATAATTATTCCAATCGCACACGATGGTTTTGTTGAATCTTGTCCAGTAGAGTGTTCCGCAATACCTGTAAATAAATATCAACATCCTGGGCTGTTTCGAGTAGCTGCTTAGGCGCAACTTTGGCTACCTGCACCGATATGATAGGTTTGATAAACGTTGCTGTACTATAACTGCCATTGTTTGACTGACGCTGAATGATTTCATTGGCTTGCTGATCTACTTTTTGCAGCAATTGTGGGAGAATTCTCTCTAGTTCACTCTGACGTGCGATCGCAGAATCGATACTTGTTACTTGGTTAACTGAGGTGACAACTTTATCAATATCTTGAGTAATGTTACTGAGGTCAAGCTGTGTAGAAATGTCTTCGTGAGCGGAAGTCACATACTCAGCTAATTTCTCCCGCATTGCCTTGCTTTTAGTCTCCACCTGATAGATTTGAGTTTTTAGCGCCTCCTGCACCTTATCTTTGACAGGTAGAAGTAATATTGCTAATTCTGGAATCTTGGCAGTAGGGTCAGACATGGCCAAAATTTGCTTAACTAAATCCACCCGCCTGAGCAAATCTGGATCACTAATATGGCGTAGTTCTGGTTCTAAAGTTTTCAGGTCATTATGAGCTTGCTGGAATAGCTTAATTTGTGTGCTGAAGAAGGATTGTAGCTTTTGCACATCTTCGATAAATTCTTCTATATCATCCCGTCGCTGACGAAATGTGTCGAAAAACTTAGCCGCACTGTCCTTGGTTAACAATTCAGTCAGCAAATCTAAGTTAGTACGCAGTAATTCAGCAAAGGGAAGCCCACCTTCTGCTTGGATTAACCAACCTTCTAGTTCTTGAGAGCGTTTTGTGAGGGCATTTTTGTATTGTTCAAATAGCAACTGTGGATCGCTAGACATATTGCCATTGAGTAAGTCACTGGCCATATCTTTGGCAATCTTCAAGTTTGCTGGGTTAATTTCATCGGTAAGGCGGACGGTATATTTATCTATTTCTTTGCGCGATCGCAACTGCATCACTAATCCTTTATCATGCAGATTAACGTTGCCTTGAGCGTGTCGCAGTTCTATTACACCCTTGTTAGCAAGTTCTGCCATCACCCCCAAAGTGTCGAATTCCGACCAACCATAAGGACGGACTGCAAACTTATCTACCAATGCCTTAATGCTGACAAGGCGGCGAAGACGGGTTTCTTCCATTAACCAAGCTCGCATTTCACTATGAGCAGCCACATTAACAGGCTGTCCGTTAATATCTTGTTCTTGACTCTCACGAGTTAGGGCATTGCTTACATGATCTTCGTTTTCAAAACCACTAACCACGTAACCGAGCTTTTGATACACATTGCCTACTAAATAGCTCAAACCTTCATTCAACAAGCTTTTAGTGTCTCGACTGCGAATTTCCAACTTGCTACCACAGGCAAATACATCAGCACGAGTAATCAAATCCTCTAGGATAACTTTCAATTCCTGACGGCGTTTGCTATTCTCATCTCCCCGCGCAATTAAAATTCTCTGGATACTAGGACTGAGGTTGCTGCTATTTTTCAGACGCAAGTATTCGTCTGTTTTGATTAGAATATTTAGATCATCCAGTAGACGCTGATTATCAGGCAATCGCACCAAGACTTCATAACGAGATCCTGTAGTGCCAATGCAGAAAGCATCATCCTGCATAGCAGCGTAACTTTCGGCATAAGGGGTAACAATATGCAGGGTCAGGTCGTTAGTTTGCTGGCCAAAAGTTTGTTCATCCAGCTTGCGGTTAAATGGATACTTATGACGCTGGCTGTATCGTAGTTCCTTGTCAGTAAAAATTGAATCCCAGACAAGCTGTTGCAATTCTTTGAGAACTTTGATTGAATCAACTTGAGTATTTTTGATTTCTCTGCCAATATCTTGCTCCTCATGGGTTAAGAAAATATATTCATCGCCATTACGCTGGATAAGAGTTTGACGTTCCAACCGCCCCAAAGATACTTCTACCTGCTGCCGCAATACCAATTTGTCCTGGTCAATATTATTTAGACTAAGAGTAGTTAAATTATCCAAATTAGCCCGAATTTCTTTCAGGTACTTGACCATGAACAAAGTCTTCAATAGGTCAATATCAAAAGAATGTAGTTGCGGATTCCGACCCGCCTGAATAATAACTTGGTTGATCGAACTATCTAAAAAGCCTTCTACTGCCATGTAAAAGGTGTGGAACGGAACCAGCACACCAAGGGGTTCTCCGGCTACCGCTTGGGATGCAACCTGAAATGCATCCAATAGCGATCGCTCTCCTGATGCCAGGTGCTTGCCAGCAGAACCCATGAGGCGAATTTGAGTAAAAACCTTTTGTAACAGATTAAACTGATAGGGAATAAAGGGATAGGCGGTAAAGAAGTCTTGAGGATTGCCATATCCTGGCATATCGGCACTGTCTTGAGTAAAAGCAATTTGGTTTCTCAGAATAGCAATTTTCTGGCTATACAAAGCTTCCAACCCAGCCCGCGCTGCATCAGTTTTGCCCAACAAGCGTAACTTAATTACCTCATCGGTATTAGCAGAAGACAAGTTCAGTGGGCGATAAAAACGACCAATAATCTTAGAAAAATCCTCGCCTTTAATCTTGTTTTTGGTAATCTCATCCATTGCCTCTTGGGATGTCACCACCACCCAAGCTTTTCCCAAACAGTAAGTACCCAAATCTTCCACAACAGTCTGTAGGTTCAGCATCAGTTTGCTGTCTTCACCAATATACTGTCCTACCTCATCCACCATAAAAATTAGGCGATGTTGCGGCCCTTTACTATCCAGATACTGCTTTACCATGCCAGCAAACTTTTCTGGACTTAAAGTATAGTTCTGCTTACCTAAATCCAGCAATCGGTTAGCCGCCTCTGCACTCATGCCCGTACTGGTTTGTAATGCAACGGCGATCGCATCTTGATAAAAGCTCCAAGCATCTCGGTTTTCCTTCCATTCCATTCCTGTCTCTGCCAAGAAAGCTTTTTGAAAAGCTGCATACTTGCCTTGGCGATTTAGTTGACGTTCAAAATCAGCAATGGCTGGAACTGTCCCAAAGTAGCCCAAATGCTCATCAAAGACTTTTTGAAAAACTTTAGTAATGCTTTCTTTACCATTTTTATTATTAGCGTCAGCTTTGGAGTCTATGTTAAATAGAATTACATCACAAGAACTACGTGCCGCTTGCTCTATCTTGGCCAGCAAAATCGGATCAGGTATGCGCTTTCCATCAAAGTAATCCAAGGCATAGCTATTCCCCAGTTGGCGATTAGCTAAGAGGTAGGAAAGAATCTTTAAAAAGTGGGACTTCCCTGAGCCAAAAAAACCTGAGATCCATATTCCCATTTTGTCTGTGGGACTGTCAAAAGCACTAGTGTAGCGTTCAAAGAAAATACGAAAGTGCTTATCCAGTTCGTAGGTAACAACGTACTCTTCCAATTCCTGACGGATATTCTCGCTGTCCTGTTGTCCAACTTTAATTACGCCATTGATGTTGCGGTGAATGTCTTTTTGGAAGAGTTCGGCGATATTCATAGGTGGTATTCTTGATGGGGAATAAGAGGAAAAGCTCGGTAGTAGTTGTCGTCTTTAAATGTGTCGAATAAGCGTAGTTCATGCCCATCGTAGGAACCAGGGAAAAACATAACCAGAGGGATTTTATCTAGAACTGGATGTAAGTTGTTCAAAATGCTGTGCGATCGTAAAAGAGGCCAACTAGCACCAACTCCGGTCATCATTAAAAGCTGTTCATGTCCTGTAAGTTTTTTCTGAATGTGGGCAATAACCTGTTCAGGTTGCAAAAGAGAGGAAATGGCTTCTTCCAAAGCGGCATTTCCTCTAATTGCTTCTAACTCAAAAGACCTATTTAATAATCGCCTTTCTTCCAAAATGTCGAAGATTGTTCTATAAAGGTCGATTTCTAGCAACATAATTTCACTGGGTGGACTCATTAATTGCAACTTCAGGCGCTCAATGTATCGCTGTACCAGTGGTTCATATTCAGCGTCATAATCAAAAATATAAAAGCCAATTTCGTTTCCAATACCGCGATTACTTAATAAACGTGCATCTTGCAGTTTTGGTAATAGTGCATCAAGGCGCTGATTAATACTCAATCTGGGCATTAATTTTGCCTTTGATTACTGTGTTTTTTCGATTTTGGCCAATAAGGGGGTAACTTTTTTAATAAAAATGTGAACATTACCTCACAGATGGCTTTGCTGCCTTGAAGTGGTTGTTGTGTACATAGCAATACAGCTTCCTTGATGACTTTTATCAAGGATAATCGAAAGTTAGATAAATGGCACAGTATATTTACTGATTAAACAGGCAATTATCAAGCTGTGTTTGAGCTTTTAGATACACTTAACTCTTTATAAACCTGGGTAAAGAATTATAGTGCTTAATGATTCCTACAATACAAAGGAAGCAGTATTCTGCGAGTAACTCTTAACTATCTAATCACAGGCAGCGTCCGCGATTGTAAGCAAATGCCTTGGCAGGCCACAGAACATGGTTCCTGGTGATAGTGTGTTGATAAGGCAAATCTGGGAATGGAGGAAGTAGCGTAGGCGCAGCCCGTCGTAGACATCGCTAAGTGGAGCGTAGCCATCGCCTCCCCCAATCGATTCTCATGAGTGATTGCCGAAAGCTCTAGCCAGTACAAGAATTGCAAATCTCTAGAGTTCAGTCTCGAATGGCACCTACTGGCGGTAAAAACTAAAAGTACTACCAATAAAGACTTAAAAATTACTAAAGCCTTTTATTAACGCTCCTTGCGTTCACACAAAGGCATTGCCCCGATCAGCAATCGTGTACAAGCGTATGCGATTGCTCTGGCATTGCTCAATTGAGCGCACGCTGAAATCTTCGCTTTGCACATAGGCAAGCGAGCGATCGCTTTGAGTGGGTGTTTTAAATAGCAAAAGCCTTGATTGACATAAACTATGGTAGACGCATAGGATTTTAATGTCAACCGTGGTTAATAAAGAAGTAGAGGTTTTTTCAGTGGACATCAGCGATGTGGCATACATCAAATGGAACGCCGAAAAAATTGACATTGTAAAAAAAGCAATGGAAGAAAAAGGCGGAAAAAGAGGAACTATGTCTACAAGAACTCTAGCACAAGCCTTACAAGATAGAGGCGTGGCTTGCTCATACCAAAACATATTTAAATTATTAAGTGGTAAATATTCAATTATTTCCTTAGAGATAGCGCAAGGTATTTGCGAAGTGTTATCTATCCCTGTTCAAGAAATTGTAAAAATCTACAGATTTTCTGTTTATGATGGTTGACATTGTTAACCAAGGTAGACTAATATATTAATTATAGGAGAGGAACCAAGTAGTAGCCTCCCAGCTAAATTGAACCTTGAAAAAAGTGAACAGAAAACAAAGCCCCCAGGTAGCGGAAGCAGCGAATAGTCAAGGCTGTTGAAGTAAGGTAAGGGCTGAGTGGGTTCCAAATAAAAAGTTGCCGCAGCAGTACGGTAGTCGCTTTGAAGCTCGTTGCCGACTACTGCCCGATCAAGAGATATGCTGCTGTAGCAAGCTCCGGTCACTGACTAGGAGTAATAAATATGAGGCTTCGCCAATAAGAGAGTGAGGTGTTGTGGCTTGCCACAACGTCAATTAGTACACAAAACAAAAGGCGATCGCAGACTTTGGACGGTGAGCGATCGCCCTTTTACCCATTTAAGAGGTATTTCTAATGATTACACAAGTTTCAGCCCCCACGCCAACAAAAGATCCGTTGACCACACAGGATCGCGAAATCATTGCAACCATCGTCAATCAGTCGGACTACTCAAAAGAGTGCAAGCCCGAAGATGTAGTGACTATCTGGATCAACAGTGATTATATCGTGTGGGTAAAAATGACCCACGGCTATGCTCGTTACCACAAACAATCATTCAAACGTGCTGTTGCAGAGGTAAAAGCGAGTCTTTCTGCTCCAGTAAAGTGCAATCACCAGGAAGATGAGGAATTAAAACAAGCTTCTGAGAAAATTGGCTTATTGGGTGATTGTGATTGGTTATCGTTGAGCGTCCAATACTATCCTGATAAAGTAATCGGTCACGCTGGTTGTTATATCTCTCACAAGGCTCGAATATTAATGCCACCGGCTGAATGGGATTTTACACTGCCGAAGTGGAATATGCCTGCTGCCATCTGTCCAGACTGCGAAGGTCATGGGTGCGGTAACTGTGGGTATCGGGGGACTCGTGCAGAAGACTTGTGCGAACCAGTAGACGGCTATCGACTGACTTATGTAGGACGTACTGACCTCCAGACGGCTCACAACGTATATCTAGATGGTGAGTTCTTGGGCATACTCTTCAAAGTCCGAAACCCCAATGAAGTCTGGGAAAACGACCCCAAGACCTACTACTGGCGCTGTGGCGATGGAGTGCAGTATTGGAGTCTGAAAGAGGCTGTTAAATCCTTTGCCCTAGCTCCCGTGACTAGTGAAGTGCCACACGTTAGCTTAGAGTTAGCGGTAGCGTAAGATTAAAGAAATCTGAACAGTGGACAGGAGAAATTAGAAAAACTGTCCACTTACCAATTTGAGAACGAGATCCTTTATTTAGATGTAAAGATAGAAGCAAATCTAAAATTTTTGCGCGATCAAACATTACGTCGGCATCAGTTCAAACTTGAAGAGATAATACGATGTTTCAAGCTTTACCAGAACCAGTTACTTTTGAAGAATTTTTAGAGTGGAAACCAGAAAATGGCAGATATGAATTATACAAAGGAGTAATAGTAGAAATGCAACCAACAGGAGAACATGAGCTAGTTAGAGCATTTTTGATTAGAGAACTGAATTTTGAGATTCGCAGGTTTAATCTAGCTTATACTATTCCTGGTCAAGTATTAGTCAAATCAGTTGATAAGAAATCTGGTTATATTCCAGATGTATTAGTATTGAATCTTCCTAATTTGGTTAATGAACCACTCTGGAAAAAAGCATCAACAGTTACTCAAGCAGAATCAATTCCATTAGCCGTGGAAGTTGTAAGTACAAATTGGCGTGATGATTATTTCCTTAAATTTGGTGAGTACGAGGAAATTGGGATTCCAGAATATTGGATTGTTGACTATGCTGCTCTTGGTGGAAAGCGGTTTATTGGGAATCCTAAACAACCGACAATATCAGTTTATGCTTTAGTCGAAGGTGAATATCAAGTTAGTCAATTTCGAGGAAATGACCGGATTCAATCACCTACTTTAAGAGAGCTAAATT
Organism: Nostoc sp. ATCC 53789; assembly: GCF_009873495.1. Lineage (GTDB taxonomy): Bacteria > Cyanobacteriota > Cyanobacteriia > Cyanobacteriales > Nostocaceae > Nostoc > Nostoc muscorum_A. The sequence goes on from NZ_CP046706.1 coordinate 84,446, forward strand.
TAACTGCTGAACAAGTTTTTCAAGCTGCTTTAGGACAGTATTGATTAAGACTAATACTTTCCAAGTCAACGAAAGCGATTTTTGTATTGGTATAACGTATCCTTCCTTAGCAATTTGTCCTTTAAATGACCCAAAAATTTTATAGTCTGTTTGTTGAGCATTATCTCGAAGGCTTGCTTTCACCGTTAGGTAGCGTAGAAGTTAGCGGCGTAATAACCGATTCAGAAAGGCGGGGAATTGTTCTGTTTTTTCCGAAAGGGACAATTCAAACCGAAAGACACTCACTTGGATTACTTGCTAAAGTTGCTCAAAGTGATTGTTCAATAGAAGTTTATTATGAGCAAATTGGTGAAACAGAAGTCCGAAGCTGCCTACATAAACTTTTAAGTGTCTTTTCAACTTTGAACTGTCGGGCATCGACAGAAGGCAAAACTTTAGATGATAATGATTTACCTCGTTTATGGATTGTAGTACCATCAGCTTCGCAAGATTTACTCAACAGTTTTGGCGCACAATCAGAGCTAGAAAACTGGACTACTGGAATATACTTTCTGCCTAATGTTTTTAGACTTGCAATAGTAGCTATTAACCAACTACCAGTTACTTCAGAGACTCTATGGTTAAGGCTTTTGGGACGGGGAGTAATTCAAAAACAAGCAGTAAGTGAACTCATTGCGCTTCCTTCATCCAACCGACTACGCCAAAATGTTTTAGACATAGTTTACAGATGGCGTATCAGTGTAATGACACAGACAGAATTAACCAGAGATGACCAGGAGTTGATCATGAACTTAACTCAAGCTTACGAAGAAGCAAGAGCGCAAGCGGTACAGGAGGGAGTAGAGCAAGGAGTACAACTTGAACGCCGTCAAGTTGTAGAAAACTTGTTGAGATTTAGGTTTGGTTCTGTGGATGAAGAATTAGCGAGAGTGGTCGATAATTTCTTGCAGTTAGCACCAGATGACTTTGCAAGATTTTTACTGGAATTGTCTAGTTTATCCCGTGAAGATTTGCTGGCAAGATTTAATTCACATCAATAATCTGTAACTGTAATTAATTAGTAATAAAAAGCGCTTTTGTGAAATCAAGAGCGCTGTTTTATTGGCTCTGTACTTGATAAATACATCTGAAATCAACGGCTTCGCCAATAAGAGAGTGAAATCTATTGATATTAAACAATGACCTATCAATAAAATAGTGCAGAATTACCCACTCAGGATTAAAGCTTCGCTTATTTTTTGCGAAAACTAACATTAAAGAAAGGCAGCAGCTACTATGACAGCTTTTGACTTTGATTCTGCTGAACACAAGTCATACCAAAAGACCCCAGCAGCCAAAAGTATTCCTTCACCCGCAGGCATTTGGATTGCTTACGAAAATCAACAATTAGCAGGATGGTACGAAAATAAAGAACTAGTTGGTGGGAAAGAGTATAAAGTTCTTACTAACAAATTGGACGAAAATGATGAAAAGATAGGCATTCCTGGCGCTCTCTACAGACAACCACGAATACTTGTGATTGGGCGATCGCCTCTGCTATACGGAAACGATAGAAAGGTGATTGGAGTTTGGCGTAGCAGTGATGGTTTGGAAAAGAACGCCTACAAATTCGGTAGGCGGTATATGGTGATTTTCGTCGATACCCAAAATCAACCTCTTCATATTGCACCAGTACAAATAACTGCTTGGGGAGTGTTCCAAGTGTCGTTTGATCAACAACTAATGGCATTCCGTGAAACCTGCGAACAAGCTTATGCAAGTTTTCACGATAAACATCACCAACCAAAGAATTTACTTTGGCATTCGATGTGGGTATTTTGTCCCATATTGAAAACAGAGAAACGTGAGAAAGGGGGGCAAACTTCCAACGCCTGTGTATGTAGCGGATACGAAAAGCCAACTGCGCCAGACTGGGAAAGTTATTGTATTGGCAAGAAACCAATAGCTCAAGAAATTGCCCTTGTGCATAATTCCATCTGCGATTGGTGGAGGAAAGGATTGCCCAAGAACAACTTACCAGAAGTAGCTACGTCTCATGCACTTGATCGCAATCAATTGATGATGGAGTCACAACGATTGATTGAAGCTTTAGGTTGGGGCGAGGAAAAGGGCAAACAGTATTGTCTAAACCGCAACAAGAAAAAGTTGCTGCTTGAGAAGAAGTGGATCGTCTATCTACATTAAAAACTCTACAGTCAGATTCAATCAGTCTGACTGTAGAGAAAAATCGATTCCACAAAAGATTATCACACACTCTACTTCAATACTAATCAGATGGAAACAAATTTGATTAAAGTGTATGACGCGACACTGTTAAGTTCATCGAAAGTTTACCAAATCGACGGTACGCTTTCACGATACTTGGGTGATGAAGGTACTATCCAACATCCACAGTATCTATTTCTACCTCTGCCAAATCAAAGAAAAAAAGTCAGCTTTCGGCTAAATCGAAACAAACTCATGACTCGCTGTTATGAAGTCGAAGGTATGGTTTATCAAAAGCCTGTGGTACAGGATAATTCACAGCAACTTCAGCTATTTTGAGCCATGTCTATACATAAACCACCAGTCATAAAAAGACACATTAGGTTACAAAAAAGCTCTACAAAAGTAATCTATAGGGCTACTAAAGACATTCAAATAGCCACAAAGAAAGCTTCGCTGAATTGAAAGTGAAAAATAGTGATTGAGGTGAATAATCATGGTACAAGCAATCGACAATCCTGTTGCTGCAAATTTCCTAACTGATGCAGTAGTCGAGCGCCACAATTTCTCACAATTAAATAAAACTCGTATTCGCTTTCGTATTCAGTTGAAGAAAAGTACAAAGTCTGCCGCACCTAAATGGGCGGATGTGCTAAAAGCTGAAGTTTCTGAAATTGAATCAGACCTTGTGAAAGTTACAAATTCCGAAGTCGGTTTGCGGGGAATCAAGGTATTTAAGAAGCTGGATGAAGCTGCTGCCCAACTGAGGCAAGAGATTGCTTCAGTTCAAGAATGGATGTCTGCTGATACTGGCGATTGGGTTTGTCCGATTGATTTAGCTCCACTCGTTTGGAACCAGTTAATCAATATCAGAGATAATATCGCCCCTGGTTTACGCAATCAATTAAAAGCTGATTACGAAGCGGGACTTGTAGATTACCAAGAACGGATTGACCAGTTCCTCTCACTTAACACCTGGGAATTAGCACAGGATAAGCAAGAATCAGTCAAAGCCAACTTGCTAAGAGCATTCCCGACTCTGACCGATCTTGAAGACTATTTGCAGGTCGTTATTGGTCGTCCGGTGATTATCCCGGCATTGTCCGAACAACTGAACCAGCAACAAGCCGAATGTCTTGATCAGATTACCAAGTTCATCCAACAGTATGACCAAAATCTGGAGCAAAGGCTACGGGAATCAGCCTTGGCAGGTGGTGAACAACTTGCCGCCCAATTGCTTGAAGAATTAAGCGACTGGGAGCCAGGACGCAAGCCAATCCAGTTTAAAAAGAAGATGCAACGCCATCTGATGAAGGTTCAGGTACTACTAGCGAATGCTTCACCGGAGGCAGGCAGTAGCTTGGAGGCGATGATGGCGCACTTAGATTCTATCGTTAACGATCCAGCGATTGAGTCCAAGAATCTCGGTTCTGATACGCGCAGTCAATTGCAGCAAAAGATGCAAGAGATTCGCGCCAAGTTGTTAGATGAACAACGCAATCTACAATCACTTGCGACTGACGACGTGGGCTTATCGAAGGCTACCGTAATGTCGTTTAAGTTCAGGTAAAAAACAGTCTTGGGCGGGTGCATTCGCTCAAGACTGATCCCAATGGATTTAATACGTAGTTTCCAGAATAACCCAAAAAGGATATCGCATCCGTACTATTTCTCAAACCAATTTGAAAGCCTTGGAGCTAAAAATGTCACATTTCTCAACAGTTAAAACCAAGCTTACTAACCGTGAATGTCTGGTACAAGCTTTACAAGATTTGAAACTGAATCCGCAAGTTCACGAAACAGCACAGCCACTAAAAGGATACTACGGTGGCTCTCAAGGACAAAGTGCTGAAATCATCGTATCTGGTCACACCATAAAAACCCGTGCAGACATCGGGTTCAAATGGAATCAGTCAAGCGGCGTGTACGACGTAATACACGACAGTTACGAAACAGTTCCGAAGTTGGGCAAAGACTTTTTCAGTAATAAACTAATGCTGGCTTATGGTAAGCATTTGGTTCGTGTCAAAGCTGCCGAGTTACAAGAAAAATTTGGTGAATGTGCGATCGCTGAGTCAACTAGCGGAAGTGTGCAAACCCTACGCCTAACTTTTGCCGGACATCAGGAAGTTAAACAATTTGCACGGAGATAAATTATGGAACGCTCAATATTGATTCATTTTGACAGCGCTACAGGTGAAGTTCGCGTGGAGGCGGAGGGGTTCGAGGGGCTGAGTTGTTTATCGGCTACACAACCGTTTGAAGAGGCATTGGGAGTTGTGGAGGGCGATCGCATTTTCAAAGAAGAATCAGCACCACAACTTCGGACTACCCTAAGCAGCCAAACACGTTTGCGTCAGTAATCAGTCATCAGTTACCAGTCTTAACTCGGCTGGTAACTGCTGATCATAAAGGCTTCGCCATTTCATAAGTGAAATATTTGAATAATTGACATGAAACTCTCAAATCTGCTCTCCACGCTCGATTCCCAAATTCCGATCGCCGCACTTGATGTTCTGTCTCCTGATGAGGCAACTATCATTCAGTGGTTGACAACTGAAGCTAAAGAAAAACTCAACAGTCCAGTTTTCTTTTGGAACTTGGGAGTATCCAGCCTGGAGCAATGCCTGATTGCACCGGATGGTGGGCTGGTGTTTAAGTCAGTGCCAGAGTACAAAAGACCTGCTCATACAGATCCGTTGCTGTTCGTATTCGACTATATCAATAACTTTGATGGCGTTGGCGTGTTTATTCTGGGGGACATACACCCATTTCTTGGCAAGAATTCCCTACAGATGAGTTGGGAAATCTTGACCAGAGTGAAAAACCTTTACCACCGACTCAAACCTACAGAAAAACGGATCGTGCTGCTGGGTCAAAACATCGAACTACACGATTCTTTGTTAAGGCTCATCCCCTACTGTGAAGTGCCACTACCGAACATTGTCCAAATTCAAGACCATTTCGAGTCATATCTGGTTTTTCTTGAAGAATCTGCTACTGAGCAGGATGTCACATTTCGAGTGTCCCTGAGTTATGAAGAAAAAGAAACCTTTGCTCAAGCTGCGCTGGGACTGACGTTAGAGGAAGTCAGCGATTTCTTGCGACTGACCGTTAAAGAGCGTTTGAGCCAGAATGGTATTTTGATTGATGCCGCAGTTACGCCTCTAATAGTCGAGTACAAAACTCGGCTGCTGGCTCAGATGGGAATTGAGTTAGGCAAACCTGCAACTATCCCCTTTGGCGGACTCGATTTACTGCGTGAATGGCTGATGAGGCGGCGGCGACTGTTCACTCAAGAGGCGCGATCGCTGCATCTGCCGCAACCCAAAGGCGTATTGTTGGCGGGGCCTCCCGGAGTTGGTAAAAGTTTACTTGCTAAAAACATCGCAACTATACTGAATTTACCACTCCTACAACTAGACATTGCGTCCCTTTTAGGCTCACTCGTTGGCGAGTCCGAGGGCAATGTCCGCCGCGCACTTAAAACGGCTGAAGCTATTGCCCCATGCGTATTATGGGTTGATGAGATAGAAAAAGCACTTTCGGGAACTGGTGACACGAGTGGAGTCTCACAGAGGATTCTGGGCAATATTCTCACGTTTATGTCGGAATCACAGTGTGGTGTGTTTGTCGTGGCAACTTGCAATGACCCCTCAGCACTGCCAAGTGAGCTAAAACGGAAAGGCCGCTTCGATGAAAATTTCTTTGTTGACTTGCCCACAGAACCTGAGCGTGTACAGATTCTGGGGATTCATCTACAACGTTTTGGCATTCACCTGGAATCCGAATATCTCGAAGCGATCGCCGCGAACACCACAAAGTTTTCAGGGGCAGAACTGGAAACGCTAGCATCTGAAGCTGCTCTGCTGGCATTCGATGAGGGTAGACCGCAGCAGGTAACACTTACTGACCTCGAAACCTGTCGTCAAACCATTACCCCACTTGCAATTCAGGATGCGGCGGCGGTTGAAAGAATGCAGGTGTGGGCATCCACCGCACGACGAGCTAGTAGTCCTGTGGTTGCAGCGCAAACTCAATCTTTGCGTGCTGCTAAGTTTCGGAATATGAACTGAGAAATAATCTTGGGGAAAGGGGAAAGGGGAAAGGGGAAAGGGGAAAGGAATAAAGAAAACCCTCTTTCCCCCTTCCCCTTTTCCCCTTTTCCTTTTACCCTTCTTGAGGGCGATTGTCTCCTGATTCTATGGGGGCAATCACTCTTTTTTTTAGTAATTGAGAGCAACCAATTAACATAGTTAATAAGGCGAATAAAGATGACGACAGACTTAGTTACTTATTACGGGCAGACTCCAACTATTGACCAACTGGTTGATAAATATGGTGTGTATTTAGAGAAGTTGGACAGACAAACTAAGCTTATGCTCCGAATGGCATTAGCAACTTACATTTTTACGTTAGAAAAAGACAGTTCTACTAAGCATACTGTTGCTGAGGCACTTGAGGATGCCTTGTCTAATCTGGGCTTATTAGTTTCATATCCATTGTATAAAAACTTGTTTGAGGATGTCTGCTCTGTTTTAAATGGACTAACAACTCTGGAAGCGGAAACATTACTTGAAGCACTACAACATCAAATTCGATGGGGCAATGCCCAGAAGTTAGCGAGTTGACTGGGTTAAAAACATGGAAATCTATTTAGTCTTTGTTGATACTATCCGAAACAGCAATAAATTCTGGGCGGCCATTGTCGAAGATGGTAATTTAACAGTGCAGTGGGGCAGAGTCGGCTATCAAGCGCAAACCAAAGTTCACACATTAGGCAATCATCAGAGAGCGGTTAGCAAATTCAACACTCTGGTAGCCGAAAAGATGATGAAAGGCTACAGAAGAAGTCAGTCAAAAATCGATAGTAATTGTGAAGTTTCTGAAATCAACAGAGCCATTGAATTACTAAAGATTATCCGTCCTTATGTAGAGCAGAGAAATTTTTCAGTTGCTTATATCAATGCTCTAAATCAATATCTGAAGATTGTCCCAACACCTTTAGGTATGCAAATCGAACCATACAGGGTATATCGCTCAGTAGAAGATGTCGATTATCAAATGGGATTACTCAATTCTCTATTGGCGACACCTGCACCAATTGCTGCTGCGGTGGCTGTTGGTCATGCCCCTGAAGCAACAGCAGAAACGGCAGTTGTCAGTCTTAAGACTATCAGTAAGAACTTCTGGCGACATTTGTAATTTGAGAAGCGTCACTTTGTAAGAGATGCCAAATAGCTACACTTCATTTTGGAATATTGTTTGAGTAAATTATGGAAATCAAGACTATTGCTGTAACTTACACGCGTAAGTTCAATTTAGGTGACTACGAATCTTTAGAGTTAACTTGCTCACTATGGGGACAAATTGACCCAAAAGAAGAAGATGCACAAGGGACGACACAATTTCTATTTCAACAAGCAAAGGATTCAGTTAAGGAAGCTGCAATCCCAGTAATTAAAGCTTCCACACATCAAATGAATAAAGCCAAAATGTACAAGCACTCTGCAACAAATCAATTTGATGATCTTGATAATTTCTAATAACTAAGATTCACGTTTTAAATTCAAAAATACTTTAGTCAAGCATTAATACTGCTTGGCTATTTTTTTCTGCCATCGCTTTGCTTCCTACAAACCACAACAGGAAAGACATCATGCCTAAAAAAGCTAACCCAGTCCCAAAAGACCATTCCCAGTTATGCCTTCAGTACCTCCGCCGTTGCGGTGGCAGCGCTCGATTATCTGCCATCAGCTTTAGTCTCTGTGTCATACAAACATTAGTTAATCGCAAGCTGGTAAAAGTGACAAATACAGGTGCAGGATTTTTTGTGGAGTTGGATGAAGCGAAATGAAAATACAAGTCGAGCAGCTAACTGCTAACGAATTTTTGTGGGCGAAAGACTGGATAAAAGAGTGTTTGCCTTGGCGCGATTTATCCTGCCCTGAAGAAGTTGAAGAACTCACAGAACAAGAAATAATTTCCGGCATCAAAATCCACTATAGCGGAGGGATAAAACAGTTCAAGTTGTCTGTAGAGGATCATATTTTTCCTAGTAATTCATGAGAATAAGTGAAACCGATGGCTAATCACAAACAAATTGCTCGTTCAAGTATGCAAGAGCCAAAAGTCCGGTTAGTTAAAAATCATCGTCCAAGAAGACGATTCAACTCCAAAGTATTCATAGATCGCACCATAGAAACAACTGCAATTATCTCTCTACTAATTACTGGATTTTCTGGAGTTGGGGCAATGGCTTGTTGGGGGCTAGAAGTAATCGAGACAAATGCTAATCCCAACATAATCATCTCTGGTTGGGAGCAGCAAAAAAATATTTGCCTGGGTGCAATGCTCGTCAGTTTTTCCGCCTTCTTAGGGAGTTCTTTAGTCGGAGCAAGTGTAAGTATTCAACGAGATAAATTTTAGGTGAGTTAACGGCAATGAAAGAGTACAAAACCAAACATGGCGGCTACAAAATCGAGACTACTGAATTATCAGATGGTGCTGTAGATGTTCACGTTGGGAAGCAGGGCTTTTTTAAAACAACTTGGGCATCACCTTCAACTCAAACTTTTGACAATCATACACAAGCTGTTGGCCACGCAAAAAAGGCTATTGATAACGGCGAAATCGATTCAGTTTTACAAAGTTGAAACTAATGGAAATTCGTTCCTTTCAACCATCTAAATTTAGAGGAGCAAGAAAATGACATTAACTTTAGATAATCGCTCTCGAAACAAAGAATCGTCCTTGACGCAAGCATTACGGCAGATACAACAGCTAAACTCCAAGATTCAAGAGTTAGAGCAGCAGCATCAAGATTACGTGCAGAAGCAACAGAATTTGATTCCAGCGATCGCTGAGATTTGTATTTCTCCGATCCAGGAAGTACAGGCGCTGCGGATTCTGATTTATCGGGGAGAGACAGGCTGTCGGCAGTACCTGCGTTCAGTGTTGGTTAAACAAAGTCAGGCTTCAAAAATGACCACAGAACAAATAGAAAAACCCGCTTTAGATAAAAGAGCCAAAAACCGGGGTTTTCTGCAAAATTCAAAAAAATGAATTTTCTTTCTCACAGAGGCGCGGAATCAGTCAGGGCAAGGGATTGAGCAGACCATGAGACAGTTATTTTCACGGCATTACTAGGGTTTTGAGCCTCATCGAAATCATCCGCGTGTCCCAAAGCCTTGATGCTACCGTGTTTGAGGTCGAGCAGAGTCTCATGGTCTGCTTGCTTTTTAGCGAAGGCACAAAAAAAAAGGGGTGCAATATCCCCCTTTTGACTAAATCCCGTCAACTTATTCAGCTGTACTTTGTGCTTCAGGAATCAAACCCAACTGGTAACGGGCAAGAGTTCCTTGAAGGTGAAGCGCAAATCCTTTTTCCCAAAAGACGCGATGCATTTCTGACTCATTCCAGCCCTCCATTGCTTGAACTCGCTTTGCTGCTTCATACAACGGTTCTGGAATAGAAACTCCAGTCTGAACCATTTTTGGTGTAGTTTTCTTAGGCATTTTCTCCTCGACAATAACACTTACCTAACTTTACCCCTATAGTTCTATGTTTTTTCCGAGAATTTTTTCAGAATAATAGCTCATCTATAGGGTTATAGATGGGGTATTTATGTTAATCTAGAATTGCAAAGATGTTACGGCTGTTTCTATGGCAGGAACAATTCTGAGGAACGAATATGAAAAAATTGTTGGTCAAGTTAGTGATTACACTTGGCCAAGAATTCTTCGTCGATTAGAAATATCTGATACCACCAGTGCTAAAGCAGGGGTAATTCTGCTGGTGAGAGCTTATGCTCAACTAAAGCTTTTAAACCCCAATCGCACCATTCGATTATCAGATGTTCAACGCTACGAATTTATTTGTTCAAACTTGCCACAATTGTCATGCAACGGCGCTCAACTCTTTGAAGCATTACAAAGGCTAGAACCGCGACCATCTAAACCAACAATTTATCGGTGGGGTCAAGAAATTGGAGTGCCATTTTCTGTGGACAAGATGTACACAGAAATTGAAATTCAGCAATGGGTAAAGAAAATTGCTTCTCAAACTAAATTTAAGTTTCGTCAACCTAAATCAATTGGAGCCACTTCATGAACGATTTACAAGAACTTCTCATTGCTAATGGAATCGAAATGAGTTCTGAAGAACTACGCTTGTACTTACAACAGAAAAGCGTAGATCCTGATGCGATTACTGAGGCAGAAATTATTGCCATCTCTGACGAACTTGTGGCACTCAAAAAAGCTAGTAATTTAATTGTTTCTAGCAATGGTAAAACAGCTAAAGCTACCAAACGTACTGCCAAAACCAATAAAGCTCAACAGAGCATGAGTGATTATAAAACTTCACTTGCCAATCAGGCCAAGCAGTCGTTAGCAGAGATTCAATCTTTTAATTCTGCAATTACCCAAGGGACACGTGAGTTTGCTCACAAGGAGGCAGTTGAAACAATCGAAACTTTAGCTAATGTGTCTAACGAGTATTTAGCAGAAGTAGCACAGTTCGCCAAAGAATTCCAGGGAGAACCAGAAGCCTTTTTTCGGTTCGGTCAGGAGATTACATCGTTCTATCTCTCTGCTAGCAATGCAGATGCGACCGAATAAATTCATCTTGGTAGCAGCAGTACTAAATCTGCTGCTATTAACCCTCGTTTTGGGCGTGGCAATATATGGAGCAACAAGACCAAACCCATCGCAAAGCATTAAATATTCACCTGAAGAAGGACGGGGAATTGAATCTGTCAGGGCTGACACTAGAAAATCTGACAACAGAAGAATTCCTGGTAGTCCAGCAAATTATTGATGAGTCGAGAGTGCGCTCGCAGTCCAATAGACAGATTGAGGAATTGATGCAACGGGGAATGATGGCTCAAACTGCGATCGCAGCTTTTACTATATTGATGTTTTCGTTCATGGGTATATATGGCATAACCCGATATATCGGCTCACAAGTTCAACAAGTTCAGCAGACTTATACCAATTTTAAGTAGTAGGGGGGAGAAAGCAATGTTAGGGAAATGGCTTCCTGGTTTATTTGGTAGTAAAGGTGATGGAGTAGTATCAACGGATTTAAGAGTTGGGGATGCGACCCAAATTGAGGGTAATTTACCTGCATCAATCCGCGATCGCTACACATTGCCAGCTTACACTACAGCAAAGCAGGTTCTTGATGAAGCAGAAGTGGCTGGCACTCTAAAAGCACAGAAGTGGTTGCACACTAAATTTTCCCGGCACAGGCTCAAGCAGTTGCAATCCTTGGCAGAGATGTATAAAAACCAATTGGCATATTCCCAAGAAGCCATGAAGGTTGAGGAAGATTTGCAGCGAACCAGGGGATTACATGGGGAGGCAGTGATCCGTCATGCCTTCGGTTCCCAGGAACAGCAGCGTCAACTTGGGGGATACGAAAAAGCATTTGATGAAGTGGGTGATAGCTTTAGGTTCTAGGTTATGCAAATCAAGCTCTCTCATATAGGATATGCAGTGTCTGGGGTTGGCTTTTCTATGTTTATGGGTTATTTATCCGTTGCCAGCCCCGTTAGTCGATACATTCTTTGGTTTATTGGCATAATTTCTATCTGCTGCATAGTTCTGGGGTTATTCAACTTTGGCGGTTTAGTCATTAAAGGATTCGGCTTTAACCGCAAAACTTTCATTATTGGATTAATGCCTGGAGTCATATTTCTGTTTGTGTTTTTGACTTTAGTTGCAGCCGGTGTTGCGTTGGGGGTGAGGTAATGTTAGGGGAAAAGGGAAAAGGGGAAAGGGAAAAGGGGGAAATAAATGGAGAGAAAGAAAGTTGAGAGTTTTGAAGATTTAAGAGTGTGGCAAAAAGGAATTGAGTTAGTTAAATGCATTTACTTAATTACTAAAGAAGGTGAGTTAAGTAGAGATTTCGGTTTAAAAGACCAATTAAGACGCGCTTCTGTTTCAATACCCACAAATATTGCTGAGGGGTTTGAGCGATATTCTCGAAAAGAATATGTAAATTTTCTGAATATTGCGAAAGGATCTGCGGGAGAAGTTCGGAGTCTGTTAAGAGTCGCATTGGAAATTGGTTATTTAGAGCAACAAACTTACTCAAACCTTTATAACCAAGCTTTAAATTTAAGCCGAATGTTATCTAATCAAATTCAATCCATAAATCAATCACCAAAGTAATAAAATCTTACCCTTTTCCCCTTCCCCTTTTCCCCTTTCCCTTTTTCAGGTCAAAGTTAATTGAAGATTTCGAGAGTGAATTATGGGATTTGAATTACAACGTCTAACTGCCAGTAGCGTCATTCATGCAGAACGGACTATCTTATGTTCTTTAGGAGCGAGTGCAGTATTATGCCTGTCTGCTCCTTTTTTCTTAAACACTGACCGAATCACAACCGGGATGCTGCTTGGTGCTGGAACGCTAAGTGCTGGCTTATTTGGGGTATCTGCCCAAATCAGCGAAGGCAAACAGAAAGTATACCGCTCTTTAGAAGAAGCTGACCTGAAATCACTTAAGCAGCATTTACAAGGTGAAGCTGTTTATGATTATGTCACCACTGCGATCGCAGCTAAACGCCGAGTTGCTGATTATGTGAATCGGCTACCAGTGCAAGAGCGCCCCCGGTGGATAGCTGAATATCAGTTGCAAGGGTTGGTTACACTCCCAGAACCACCAGCACAACAATCACCTTCACCGACTGGTATTCCCAATCCCGATATTGCTGACATTGATGAAGAATCGGTGCAGTCCGTGATTAATCCGGGTGCGATGAAAGTTCTCCAAGCGATCGCAGCTAATTATCCTGAGTACATCAGAATTGATGGTGCTTGGATTGATGAACTGTGTGATGCTGCATCTAATCAAAATATGACCCTTCGCAGTAATCACCATTTCTACATTTCTGGTGGCACACAATCCGGCAAGTCAACTCTGGCTGGAGTGATTATTAATAAAATTGCTGCAAAATCTCAAAGTCCGGCAATTGTCATTGGTAGTGATCCAAAAGATGAAGTTACCAGATGGCTGTGCAAGTTCAGCCGTAAGTTTGACGGCATGAAAGCCTTAAGAGATTGGATTACTTTCGCCACTAACATGATTGACCAACAAAAAGCTAGGGTTGCAAAAGTTGGTGGTGAATGTCAGGGTGTTCCCGAATTATTTCTTGCTCAAGATGAGGTGGACTCTGTATTTGGTGGTGGCAAGGGACTTCCAGGAATGGTTGATGCTGATACCGCCAAAGACTTACAGGGTTTTTGGAACTATGTCATCAAATTCACTGCTGGGTTAAAGGGTCATGGTTTATTTATGGGCCAGTCCCCACTCTCTGGAGAAACCGGATTTAGCCGCCCGTCCTTAAAGAATGTCTGTTTTATTGCCACAGGGCAAACATCCTCTTATATTCTTGACCATCCCCAAGACTTTGTAAATCTCAAAAAAGAGATTTTGGAGATGTTACGCCAAGCTTGCGAACTACTAGATAAAGCTGGTGTACGTTATGCCTTAGTAATTCCCACTCGGTCTAATCCCTTCGTTGCCCTAATCCCGGAATTTGATATCAAAGGTCTGGAACAAAAACAGGATTCCAAACCGAATGCTGACACTGTTAATAGTTCTAAAAATAATCAGCAATCCTCACAGCAGCAGGTTGACTGGTATGAAGAAATTCGAGAATGGGCAAAAGAATTAGGGAGAAGACCGCATTTTCAGGAAATCAAACAGAAGTGGCAAGAATTAACGGGGCAAGAGTTAAACGAAAAGGGGGTGACATTACTATTAGAAAATCTCGGCTACACAGACGATTAAACTGGAATGCTCGATATGGTAATCCCAAAGAGTACAGAAAACAAGTAGCGATCGCTCACCGAAAAACTCACAATTATTGTGTAGTCTGCTTGACTAACAAAAGTGAAGAGATCCATCACGCTTACTATGGAAATGACGTTATTGGGGTATCGACATTTTCTACATGCTACCGTTGTCATCATGAGATTTGTCATAGTCCAATCAACTGGATTAAGAATCCTAATAATCCTGTTTGGGGGAATCGCAATACTGACGAATTTATTACGAGATTGAGGCTGGGATATCAGCTACTTTATGGAGGAATCAAACATTTTTAATTAGTTGAACAGTGTCGTTAATTTTCCTAAAAATTAAGTTTTAAGCTAATCGGAGAAGAATTCTCATGTATAACAGCGAATACGATGATTTAAGTTTTGAAGAGCAATTACATCTGACTGAATCCCTTATCAGACGGCGACATAATCAGCAGATTTTCTTGCGCCGAAATGCTCAATTGTTGCAGCAAGAGTTAAGCTTTGAGGCTGAATTGTTAGAAGACAATCCAGAGTTCGCCCAAACTATTTACGCTTTCAATATGCAGGAGATTCAGATTAATCAGCAAGGGTTACAGAATGTTTTAGGTTCAGAAGAATCACCTTCAAAAGAACAAAGTGTTTGGAGTAAGTTTTTTCCGGGATTGTGTGGGAGATAAATATGTCTTGGTCGAAATCAATTTCCTTAGACGTTGCTAATAAGCTTTTTAACGTAATTGGGGTTTATTTTGAGCAGAATGACTTAGAGGGTGGTTATGTCGCCAAATATGAAAATAAGATATTGAGAAGGCCAACGTTAACCGCTTGCTGTATGGCTGTTTTAACTGACTGGGTAACAATAAAGGAGGAATAAATTTATGCTACAACTGGCTCAGATAAATCCAAATTCCTTTAGTCTGGTCTGATTGATACTAGTTTTCAGTCTTATAAATTCGATGAAATTCCAGATTAACTATGGATAACTTGCAAGAATTAATAAACAAAATTCAACCCAACATTGAAATAATTCAAGAATCTGAAACTAAAATCACTTTGCAGGGTAATTTCATTTCCAAATCTGGCACTGATGACCTTAAGTATTTTATTAGTTTGAGATTAATCTCAGCTTCTTTTACTTTTAATAACAAGCTAGAGCGCCGTACTTATCAAAAACCAAAAATGATTACTTGTGAAAATTCCTAATCAACTTGAATTTAAAGGTAACACGATTGAGGCACACGAGAAGCATAAAGGGTTTGAATTGAAGAAGAATTCAGAAGTCAGAATTCAGGAGTCAGAATCAATCAGTCGGGGATTCAGACCAGCGACTGATTGAAGACCACTAAATTTTCAATTTAGTGGGGGTATTAAACCCTTTTATTCATCCGCCAGTCACACAGAATTCAATTCTGAATTCTGGCTCCTGACTCCTGAATTCTGTTTTGATAATCGTTACCTATTACCAACCAGATCCCTACGATGTAGGTTCTTATATCTACTACATTAGAAATTCTAGTTTGGAGTTAGTAGTCGATAGCTATAAAGACCGATCATACGGGGAAGAGTCACTAGAAAAAGCATTAAATTTTGCAAGATTCACTATAGAAAATCATTTGATTGAAGATTAACTATAGCTTTTGAGCAAAATATGGAATTTGACTGTAGAGCAATAGGAGATAAAAATAAATGGGAATTAAAGTGACTTACTCAGTTTATATAGAATCTAACTCTGGCACAAAAGCGGATGTGTTAACCAATTTGCCTGATAGAACTGAAGCGTTAGAATCTGCCTTAAAGCTGAATCATATTGTCAAGGACGCAGGATACAGAGGTAAGGCTTGTAAAGTTGTTAACCATGATGGGGAAAAATGATGCTTGGGATAATCAAAACTGAGAATTTACATCAGGAGAAAAATATTCAACCGAGCGTTTCATGGGAAAATTTCAAGCCGTTTTAATAATAAACCATTTCGACTTTTTAATATTCTTTAGGTATTTGTC
Organism: Nostoc sp. ATCC 53789; assembly: GCF_009873495.1. Lineage (GTDB taxonomy): Bacteria > Cyanobacteriota > Cyanobacteriia > Cyanobacteriales > Nostocaceae > Nostoc > Nostoc muscorum_A. The sequence goes on from NZ_CP046706.1 coordinate 100,465, forward strand.
AGCATAGCGGAAAGCTGCCGCCTTATCGTGTTTTGCTATATTTAGTGCTTGTAACAATACGGATAAAGGAATTGCCACCTGTGTGAGCTTTTCGGCTAATATTATTGATTCTTCTTCTGTTGCTGCTACTGTCGCTTCTAATGGTTCAAAATTTATTTGCTTATTTATACGGTTATCTAACATTGTAGTATCAGCCATAAATCTACCTTCAAAACTTGTATAATGCAGTTTTACTGAAAGGCAGCAGGAATGAATCCGTGTTTATGCGGTACTTATTAATCAGCTAACTTTATAAATCCGCACAATTGCCGTAACGAACGCGTCTTGATTAAAAATCTCGTTCGCCATCTTTTTCCAAGATGGAAATTAATTCAAACACTCGCATATTTTCTCCCGTCCAAACTTTATCTAGCAACCGCAAATCTTCAAGAGTTAGGTCGCTCTCTTTCATTATCGATACATTTGTTTTACCCAGTGCCATTAACAAATCTTCAAATACCACTAAGCCATTAAACTCCAAGCCTTGAATCTCGGCTGATGCTAAGGCTGACAATCGCTCACCACAAATCTCAATCATGAACCACTCACAAAAATCTTTTTCCAGCAATGGATGACGACCACCGATCCCTTGCATCAGCCATAGACCATAGATACTGGCTGTCGGATCATCCATTGTGGCTAAACGTTTAGCTGCCACCTTCCCAAGATTCTCAAAAAATGGCACACCTAAAGCTTTTTCTAACATCTGCATTGACTCTGGTAGTGCATGAGCTACAACAGAAATTTGGCTATTTTCTAGTTGTTTAGAATGATATTTTTCTAAATATTCATTTGCTTCTTTTGATGCCAACATCCTCCCATCTGGGTGTAAGTTGAAATCAACCCCTGGCTTGAAACCTCCTTTAACTAGTTTTTGAGTCATGCTTGTCGATACATCTTTTACGGCTTGTTGATAACTTTCCTTACCTACGTATTCTTGCAAGAACCAAACAAAATTTGCATACTCTACTTGCACAAGTGTGCTTTTACCCCTTGGATGACCAAATTGTGAATCATACCCTGACCAAAAATTAACGACATTTCAAGGGTTATAGCCTAAACAGAACATAAAACTTTGCATAAGATTGTGTCCGCGTGTCCTGATTGTGAATCATAATAAAGCCTAGAGTTGTCACAACTAAAAACCGAAAACTTCTCCCGAATAATTCTCTAAAAATGACTAATAGGTACAACTTAGATGACAAAATATGGTTCAAAGTGACTAAGATATGATTCAATTCGCGTCTTCTTGGTGTTTTGAGAAGACTGTTATGAAGTTTGTGAATTCCCTGTATCACATAGGTCACGCCAAGGAGGTGAGGCTCAAATGAACGAATTCGAGTTTGAAGATTGGTGTAGGCAACAGCAACTAGCAACCCACACCATTGATTTGATTGCACTCCTCAGGAAATCCCCACCCTCACGTCGGGTACAAGGACGAACCAAGAACGTTTGTGGCGTGTATCCTAGTTCTAAAATGGGGGTCACAATTCAATTCGAGAGCCATACAGTGGAATTATGGGCGATTTACCTGATGGAACACGACCCCAAAGTTTTAGAGTTCTACGACCAGCCACCACCATTCAAAATCCAGTACAAAAATCAAGCAGGGCGTAATATCGGTCACTATCATACCCCTGACTTTTTTGTATTACGTCATGATGGTGCGTGCTGGGAGGAGTGGAAAACAGTTAAGGAAGTAGAGAAATTAGCACAAAAATATCCTGGGCGTTATCAAAAAACAGCATCCGGTCATTGGCGTTGCCCACCAGGAGAAGCCCACGCATCACAATTTGGTCTAAAATACTGCGTTCGTACTGATGCCGAATTGAATCCCGTTTTTACCCAGAACTTAATGTTTTTGTCGGATTACCTAGGATTTAAATCAAATTTGACAACAAATGTACACTCGATAGTTCTGGCTTACCTGGAAGCAAATCCAGGAATAACGATTGCGGCATTGCTACAAGAATTAAATGATGTATGTGCCAATGACATATACATCATGATTGCAACTGAGCTTCTGTACGTGGATTTGTTTGCTGTCCCCTTAGTTGAACATTGGCGGACACGATTATGGGTAAGTCAACAAACTCATGACGCTTATACACACGTATCTGTTGTAGGAGTGACTACAAAGAACGCTCCCAATAGTCTCACAACACTGCTACCTAACACAGCCCTTGAGTGGGATTCGGCGCTATGGACTTTAGTAAACTATGGCGAGACCACAACCACGCTATTACCAGAGTCAGGCTTCCCAATACAGTTACCCACAGCATTTTTTCTCCAGTTATTCGACAGTGGCACCATTAAAATCCATAACGGAGTTACAGATGCAACTATAAATGAAACAGTACGTACTTTAATGGAGGCCGCTTCTCCTGTTCACTTAAAAGAAGCGAACCGAAAATTTAATATAGTACAGGCATATTTTCAGCGCCATACAGATATCTATCAAGACATCAAAGAGCGTACCTTGCGTAGATGGGTACAACAGTTCCGTGAAGCAGAAGCAAGTTTAGGTTGCGGTTATGTTGGGTTACTACCACGGACACATCAGCAAGGGAATCGTCAACCAAAATCGCCCACAGATTCAAGTGAATTATTAGATAAATTTATTAAAGAGCATTTTGAAACACCAAGACAAGCGACAGGCGCTTCAGTATATCGGGCGTATGTCAGAACCTGTACAGCATTAAATATACAACCCCTTAGTAACCGCACTTTCTACCAGCGTTTAAAAAAGCGCCCAACTCATGAGCAGACATTAAAGCGTCAGGGAGCAAAAGCCGCATACGCAACAGAGCCTTTTGTATGGGAACTAGCTTTAAATACACGTCCTCACGGAAACCGGCCTCTGGAGATAGTCCATATTGACCATACCGAACTCGATATTGAATTACGCTCACTTGCTACAGGTCGGCTACTTGGGCGACCTTGGCTAACATTACTGACCGATGCCTATTCCCGGCGAATCTTGGCAGTTTATCTGACTTTTGATGCACCTTCTTACAGGTCTTGCATGATGGGGCTACGTATTTTAGTCCAGCGCCAAGGTCGTTTTCCCTCAACATTGGTTGTAGATGGTGGCAAAGAATTCCACAGTATATACTTTGACACCTTGCTGGCACGTTACCACTGCACCAAGAAAACAAGACCTGGTGGCAAACCCCGCTTTGGGTCAGTAATTGAACGATTATTTGGGACGACAAATACTGAATTTATCTATAACCTACTAGGTAATACCCAAGCAAGTAAACAGCCCCGCCAACTCACCAAAACTGTTGACCCAAAACAGTTAGCTGTTTGGAATTTGGGAGATTTATATACTTACCTGACCCAGTGGGCTTACTCCATTTACGACTCAAATCATCACGACTCATTAGGTGCCTCTCCAGGCGTTGTTTATAACGAAGGGTTGTCAATTGCAGGAGAACGGTTGCACCGAAGTATTGCTTATAACGAAGAGTTCTTCATGGCAACACGTCCTTCCACCCCTAAAGGTCAAGCGAAAGTTCAGCCGGGATATGGGATTAAAGTCAATTATCTCTACTATTGGAGTGATGCTTTCCGCAATCCAAATGTAGAAAAAACATTAGTACCAGTACGCTACGACCCTTTTGATATGGGAGTTGCTTACGCCTATGTTGATGGGCGTTGGGTGAGATGTATCTCTCAGTATTACAGTACTTTCGTTGGACGCACTGAAAAAGAAGTGTTGTTAGCGGCACAAGAAATTAGGCAATTGAACAAACGTAGCGCCACGGCGACAAATTTGAACGCTAAACATTTAGCTGACTTCATTGCCAATGTCCAAGAACATGAAGCCTTGTTGCTGCAAAGATTGCGTGATTTGGAAAGTAAACGCTTACTAGAGAATTTAACGTCTAGTAATTCTTCAGACTCATCAGTAAACCAAGTAAAGGAAAGGTTGGCTGTATTGGCACAACAGAGTGAAGATGTTGCATCGCAGCACGTATCATCTCGAAACGTTGAACCGTTGGATCTAAGTTCACTGCCAATATTAGCGGAATACAAATAGATGGATTTAAACAGGAACAGGAGCGATGACATCAACTTACTTACTCAATTTAAGGAGTATGCAGTTTTACATCCACAGTTAGCACGGGTAGATATGCTGCTCATGCGTGCGATTCGAGAACCTGCTGGATTTGCTCATGTGTTGGTGTATGGGCCAAGTGGTGTGGGCAAGACGACGATGATACGGCAAATTGCCCGACGTTTAAATGCTCCTCACAGTGAGGATTTAGCAAAGAATTCCTCAAGCTACCGCAACGGTTATGTACCTCAATTACCTCTTTTACTGATAGAGACACGTCCACCTGACAGTGGGGTGTTTAATCGAACTGACTATTACCGGACTGCGCTGAAGCTTTTGAATGAGCCATTCTACGAGCGTCGTAGCATTGTAGACATTGATACATCGGAGGCATGGGAGAAAAAAGGGCGTGGACGTAGTAGCAAAGCTTCCCAGTTTAATGATTCTCCAGAACTGCGCCACGCATTAGAAGAAGCGATGACCAAACGTGGTGTACGTGCGGTTATCCTTGATGAAGCGCAACATTTAATGAAGATTGGGACTGGAAGTAATGCTGGCAAGCTTTTAGACCAGTTGGATTGGATTAAATCCATGACGAATGTTACGGGTGTTTTACACATCCTGATTGGTACTTACGAACTGTTAAATTTCCGCAATTTAAGTGGTCAAGCATCTCGGCGCGGTCTAGATATCCACTTTCCGCGCTATTTGTACCAAAATGAACAAGACCGTTTGGATTTTCAAGCCGCTTTATTGGCTCTTTTGAAGCAAGTACCTCTTGATATTAATATTCCCGAATTAATGCAGCATTGGCTTTACTTCTATGAACATTCTATTGGCTGTCTTGGAGTACTAAAAGACTGGCTCATCCGAACTGTGGCGGCGGCATTAGATGATGGAAATCAAGCTTTAACTTTAAAACAATTACACGAACATACCCTAACGCTAGCGCAGTGCGAACGTATGGCAATAGAAGCAACTGAGGGCGAAGAAAAACTTAGCTATATGGAGAGCCGTCGCGAACACTTATGGCATTTGCTACAAATAGGAATGGGTTCAACGGATGTACCGACTAATGCAGTCCCTCCTGAAACTCCGTTGGTCGGTAGTGAAATCACTTCATCGCAAACAGAGTCACCACCTAAAACAAAGCGGACTCGGAAAAAGCCAAACGTACCTGCACCACAAGAATTCACGACCACAACAGCAAACGAGATCCCTGTAGAGCCAGCCCCAAAAAAGAAGCAGACTCGCAAAAAAACTACATCTACTCAAACACTTGAAATTACTGATACACCACTTAGTAATTCCAGTGCTGACCTTCAGATGATAACCCAGGAGACGCAACAGCAAACAGATAAGAGCCGCGAGAAAAAGTCAGGCACACGGGTTGGGCAACGCAAACCCAAGCGAGACACTGTTGGGCATGAATCGCAGTCAACGACATAAGAATGATAATCATTGGGTGGGGGAAGAAGCTGCCGTCGGCAGCTTCTTCCCATTCTCTTTATTAATGAGACAAGGGTGAGCCTTGCTCACCCTTGTCTCCCCCTAACTATACGATTATCATTCTTACAACTCATGTCTCAAGTATGAAGTATATCTTGTCCTAAGTGCTTCTGAAGTATTTCGTGACCGTTTGGCTAAATTATCGTTCAAATCACAACAAGGGCTTCTTTGAGGATTATTGTCTCATCCTCTAATTGTGCTAAGGTTAATATTTTTTGAATTTCTTGCAGATTTTGACAAGAAATCGCTTCTATCAACTGCTGTTTTAGGAGTTCATTTTGCGAATTCATTTATCTCAATGCTCAACAGTACTTCAGTGCGTTAACTATTGTATAGTGACTAATTAAATTACGTTGAGACAAATCCGTGTCATCGAGTTCAGCCTTACCCACTTTAGGCTTGCAACAAAGCCGTGTTGATGTAGGTTGTAAACTCCCAGTGCTACTTCTCCTCCACAATGCATCAGAAGCCAAACAAACGACGAAATACCAGTGCTTCAATCTCTAATCCAGTGATGATCCATTCAATCCCTAATGCCAACTGCAACACCCCCAACACAAAACCAAATATTCGCAGGGTGATAGGTTTGAGGAATGCCAGAATCGGTCGAGCTGCCAACATACCTATAAAATTCAGTAGCATGACCAGCACCAATGTGCCCAAAACCGCTAGCGGGTTAAAGCCAATTTCCTGGAATACTAACATCAACACCAGGGCGATCGCAATGCCAAAGGGCGGCAAAATGACGGGAAAGGTGAGGGGAGACACCACTAGTTTTAGGGAAGGCAGAGAAGAGTCTTCTGGAAGCGGGAGTGGTTGATACTGAGTGATTACCATGTTAAGCGCTACCAAAAATAGGAGAATTCCCCCAGCAATCAGCAACGAAGGCAATCGAATTTGCCAAACACGCACTATGTTTTGCCCAATAATCGCCACCAGTAAAATCACGATCGTTGCTAGGGCAGCACTGCGAAACGCTAGCTGTTGCCGCAGCGATCGATCGGCATTCTGAGTAAGCTGTACAAACGGCGGGATAACTTTGATTGGTCCTAGCGTCACAAAGAAAATGATGAATAGATTGAATACTCCAAATGGGGACTCGATCGATGTGCGGGCAATGCGATCGGCAAGGCGTTGTTTGGGCAAAACAATGGTGTCAGAGACATCTGGGGTATTGGGTGGGACAGTTGCGTCAGGAGATTGCGCGATGAGTGAGCTAACCAAAACCTCTGAAGATTGGCATTGTTGAACGTTAGCACCAGCCGGACAATCAACAGAATCAAATTGAGTAGTGGCTAGAGATGGAAGCGCCAGTTGCAGGGAGAGCGTTAGCAGGAAAAAGGTTAGTACACCAAATCCTCGCTGTGCTAATTTTGAGGAACCAAATCTGATATAGAAAATTGAATTTAGAAACGATTGCCAACAAAACATTAGCTGAAAAACATTTGAAAGTTTGAACAAGCGTTTGGTAGACACATCTTGTGGATTACATAATTTTCGACTAACTCATCGGCAATTAGCAGCTAGCTGCTGATCTGCGTGAAATTCAACTTCTCGCATCGTTTCATGCCCCGTCAAACAACGACTCCTTGAGGGCATAAAAGCGGAACATCGGGTAGAACATCTAGACATCGACTCGCAGTTTCGCCATATTCCGCCAAAAGTGTCCTAGACTCTCCGTGCCGCCGAATAGTGTGGTGAAAATGGTCGAGTCGGCGAGCAAAATATCGCCGCCACGGTTACCGTTCGGCGGTGCCCAGATGCACGTATTGAATTCCCGATTTCCCTCCGCCGTGAACGGATGCGGTCGGGAAAGATCGATCGGCTGCGTCGCCAGAACATGAATGGACTTCGTGTCCTCTGTCGTCAGCGCATAGTGGGGCAGATGCAGATGGAAGTTGAACGTGGTCACTCCATTCAGCAAACCCAGTTTGTCGAGATCCTTGTGGACGGTCAGGGGTGCGATCTGGTTGCTTCCTTGTACGACGGCAGGCCGGAGTCCAAACTGATTAAGTACGGGCACTTCGAGTTCTTTCATCAGCGATCGCGTGTACTGACCGAAGCGCTGCTGGCGCGGCACGAGTTCGTCGCCGTGATGCTTATACTCCATCTGGCGCTGCTGCATGTCACTCGTGAAGCCCACGTCATGGTGCGGCGCAAGGAGCAGGCACGTGCCTTCCCGGTTAAGCCACTCCCGGATCGCGTCGATTTCTCCCTTCTCGGCCTCTTGCTCGGATACGAGGTGATCCAGACCGAACACCATCAATGTATCCGTGTCTGCCAGAATTCTTTCATCAATCAGGAGTTTGTAACCTGCCTGGTCAATGCGTTGGTAAACGGCGACCGGCTGCCCAGTAATCTCGCCCACGATTTGCTGAAAATCGATGGTTGATCGGTGGAATAGCTCCAGAGTACCAGCGATGCCCTGCAAGAAATTCATCTTATCCCACTCAGATCCCTCAAAGTTCGGCCAGCCGACCCGACGGACTTCGGTCATCGTCGAAAACCGATTATCCAATTCGGTCAGATCTCGGTTGGCTTCCCAAGGATAACTCCACGTCCAGTAAATGCTGAACCGACGTTTGTTCGGCGTGTACGGTCGCGGCACATGGTTCTGGTTGTACGTTCGCCCAACTCGATTGAGCTTGCTCATTTTCACCACCATTCCTTTTATTTGATCGGATTCTAAAGTTACCTGCCACTGCTCAGTGACGCCAGGTACCCAAGCGCCTTCAGTCCAGGCAGAAAGAAGTAAGCCCCACCCCGAACCGTGGTGAATGCCGGAATGCCCTTGATGGTTTTCCGGATTGGCCGCTTCGGGATCTTGAAGTCAAGGGTGCCGTCCTGCGTGCCGATAATCGGATCGCGCTCGTTGCCGAGTTCGTGGAAGTTCTTGTCATTCACCCACACGTTCTGCGCGAACTCGAACTGACGAATCAGGCTCGCGCAGATCACGAAGGCAGCAATGCCACGCTCTATCCTATCTTCCGGCGCATCTTCCGGGAGTGGTGGCCCGTAGGTCGCCCCACGACGGATCATCCGTCGCCGGTTCATGTTCGCCCCTGTATCACGAGGATTCAGGCGACGGATATGGGAGCCGAGGGGTACGGCATAGCCATGCGGGTCCATAGTCGCATAGTTGAAGTCGTTGTTGCGCTGCATATCCACGGCAAGTGCTGGATCGTCCTTGTCTGGGGACAGCACCAGCGGTGCGCCGCTGCGCCAGCGGCCCATCAACTTTGCTGCCACAAGTTCCTGCTCTTCCGGCGTCTGACCGTGCTGGCGCAAGAAGTCACGAAACTCGATGATATGCTCCTGTAGGCGTCGATAGGCCATGTAGCTACCGTTCCGAGAGAGGATCTCAGGTTGTGGCAGATTGGCTGGGGAACCGTATTCGTCTGGGTAGCCCAGGATGAACTCGCCCGCCTTCAGCGGCGCACCGGAACCGGGCGTCGGCTCTTCGCCCGATCCTTCGATGACTGGCTGCGAGAGCCGATCGCGGTAGCCGAAGTGGTCGTGTGCATAGTTGAAAGGCGGCGTTGCCTCCAGATCCAATGCCGAGAGCACTTCCACTCCCTCGCACTGCGCGACGAGTTGCTGGTGCTCCGCCTTGCAGCGATCGCGCTCTGCGTTATCGCGGGCAAAGAGAATCACAATTGCATGGAGATCCGGGCTAGCCAGACCTCCCACCCAATTGTCAGGATGATTCGCGCCGATGTCGCCGAGGATCTCCGCACGGGCCACCATGCCCTGCTTGAACTCCTCAGGAAACGTATCCAGCGATGCCTCATCCATACCCAGCGCCCGCAGTCCGTTCCAGGTGAAGGCCACGCTCACCCATCGGTTGTCCTGTTCGACCGAAGCACGAACCTCCGCAGACGACTGTACCTTTTCAAGAATGGCAGCTAGCCATGCTCGTCCACCAGCAGGGTTCCGGAACGATAGAAATTCATACCGTCCGGTGAGCGCAGGCACACGAGTCAACAGAATGTGCTGAATGTCGTCAAACTCAAGCATATCAAGTCCTCCTGATAGATTACTGCATCTGGTCAAGCATGTCGGAGAACGCCGCCTTGAGTTTGAGGGCTTTCTTGATTTCGTCGGAACTTACGTAGGGATACTCTCCGTATTCGAGGAAGCTTGGACACTGGTGCTCGCGGACGAATTGGATGAACGCCGGTGTGTTCGTCTTCCAGTCCTGGGGAAATCCCTCAAGATTCTCGAAAACAGTATTGATACCGTACTGTGAAAAGAGCGCAACGGCATCCTCAGTGTATTTGTCGAAGTCTGTGTCAAAAATGCCCTGGTACATGAAGTATGTGTCCTCGGCGATGTCAAACAGCACCCAGCGCAGGTAATGCAGCTTGAGCACAGCCAGACCGTCCGGCAAATCGGCGATGGTCTTCTCGAGCGTCTTCCCATATTCGCGGATGGTCTCCTCCGTACCAGGTTTGATTTTCGCGATAATCGTGAAGCCGTAGCACGCGGGAGTTTTGGGAAAAATCGGGCCGTATCTTCCCTGCTCCTGTTTGAAGACTCCCTCCTTCGGGATCGCCATGGCGGCGGGTTTCGTCCAATCGTTATGCATATCAATCTTCCTTTCTTAGGTGGTGTTATTAAACTGTTGTTAGACGTTTAAGCCAAACTCGTAGCGATTGATAAAGAGCCCAATAACCAAGTCATGCATTTCCTCAGTCTTAGAAAAGTAAATTGTCTTTCTAGCCAGTCGCTTAAGCCGAGTTCTTAAATTTAGATGTTTATGTTCAATTATTTGAGTCTTTCTCTTGCAAATCTCATGTTTTTCTGGAGGTAAATGCCATTCATCAACTCCCCAACCATCTGTACAGTATTTCCTAACACCAAATGGCTCTAATAAATTTTTTAGCTTCAGAAATACTTAGTCTTGCGCGCTGTCCAAATGCGTAAGCTAAAACTTTTACTGTCAGACGCTCGATAGCACCTACGTAACTCCACATTTCATCTAGTTCAGACTCTTCAATCCCTTCCAAGGCTTCTTCTTCCACTTCCACCAGCTTGATTTCTACCTCCACTTATTCGGATTGAATAGTTGGCAACAATTTTTGATTCACCGATCCAATTTGGGAAATTTTTTTTAATTCTCTGATTACTATTGCCGGGCTAATATGCAACACTCGCGCAATATCGCGAACTCCATTGCCATTGAGTTTCATCTCTATAATTTGATGCTTAACTTGTCTAGTCCGTCTAGGCTGTCTTGTATTGATAAAAATATCCGGCGCAGGCACTCCCGATTCTGGCACAGGTAACGTTGCTTACCCTCTGGAAGATTTACCGTGTTTAATAATATCTGATGAGCGACAATCAGGACATAGCACAGGAAGCAAGACGGTTATAGGACGGACTTAAATCACTTATTTAACTTAACCCCAGCTTCTATTATTACAGTATTCCAACAGTTTGATAACATTACCAACGGATCTATACTTTTCGGTAGATACAAATCACCTTGAGGGGAGACACAAGACCCCGGAATATTTACAGGCTAAAGAATGTGGCAAATTATGGTAAAACAAAAAGAGCCTTTATTTGCAATAAGTTCTAATTAATGACAATATTACCGGAATTCTACGAAATACACCTGAAGCGGAAACTAGGACGTGCCGAATATTTATTCATAAAAATTCTGATTAATTTACTATAGTCTATTAAAACTGTTAGCCTTGAAGCGTTGGCTACTGGTTTACATATACCAATATTTTTGAAAGTAGAAGAAAGGAAATTCAACGATTTTTATCTTTAAATTATATAAATGTTGAAGAGATATGGTTTCCAATTATTACAGGGCGGCCACATCAGAGCAAAGGCAGTAAAGTAGTTAATCTTTCCCTTTCTGCGTCTGTGATGTTACTTGGAAGACTCATCCCTGCTGGGTGTTTGGTTCTTAACATGTCTACCATGTCGTGCAAGTCCTGATCTTCAAGGCACTCCCCCCTGATTACAGAAGCTCAGACTTCAGCCGGAGGCAAGTCTGAGTAGTTCACTCGGATTCTTCACCTAGATCAGATTGGCGACTGTTGCGAACATGAAGAATTGCTACAGTATTTTCTGACACGAAAAATAAAACTCGATATTTTCTTCGTTTTCCAACCCAAAGTTGCCGAATTTCACGACCAATCACTGGTGCTTCTGGTGCTATGCTACACCGATTAGGAAATTCTTTCAGTGAAGCGATAGCGTCAAGAAGCTCATAATACCAGCTATTGGCTACTTCAGCACTCAGATTGTCGCACATCCAACGATAGGATGTTTCGATTTCTTGAAAGGCAGTGGGTTGAATGAGAACCTGGTAACTCATGGGCGAGGCGGAATGCCTAGTTTTTGTTCTAGGGCTGCCAAGGCTTGGTCGGACAGAATTCCTTCACCCTGCTCAAACTCATCTAGTCCTTTACGAATACCTACTATTGCTTCTAGATAATCAATGCGTTCTAAGAGTTCTCTATATGTGGCTAGTGGATGTTTTGGAGATGTTTTGAGTGATTTCAAAAACCCAAGTAGATCCTCTAGTAGTTCGTTTGGAGTGTTGTCAATTTCTTGTAATAGCAATTCTTTGATCGTCATTACAGTTATATAGATGAGATTTCTGTTTCTAGTATGGCTAATTATAGCTAGAAGTGCAGACGATAGCACTTTAAACGTGTCGGTTCGCAGACTAATTGAAAAATCTCAACGAAATAATCAGGGTTCTGGCGTACCTTGTCGCAAGCCTACTGAAATAAGTAAAAATACCAACGATCATCATCAAGAAAAATAAATACTCATTGAAATACTTGTCGGATTTTTGGGAAAAGGCAAGAGGAAAAGGCAAACAAAAAACCTTTAAACTAGCCTCAGCAACCTTTGTCCAAAACCAAATTCTGAGTTCAAAATTGCATTATTCTCAGTTGTATTGATACTCATTGTAACTATACAACCATCTATTTTTAAAATCTTTAATAGTGTTGCAATCGCTACATTGTAGGTGGGTTATCTCTATTTTTTATATTATTATCTGTCTGATGGCTGATATATCTCTTCTAATTTCTCAAGCAAGCTTATCCATAAGATAGTTTTATTTTATATGCAAAAACGTCTACTTTAAAGATAAGTTTGAAAAGTATTCGTATAAATCAGAATTGAAAAATGAAGTGGCACATTATCCCTTGTTGAAGCAAAACTAACTATTTCAGTCTGACCTTTATTTTGAAAGCTAACTCTGTGATCAAAGAATTGGATTTATCGAACACTATCTCAAAAAATATGCCTAATATATCAGGAAAGCACATTTCTTACTGGATTGACTCAACACCCACAGCTAATTTTCCACCACTTATCAATAATCTATCTGTGGATGTTGCAATTGTCGGTGCAGGTATTGCAGGAATCACTGCTGCAACATTACTTAAACGCGCAGGTAAAACCGTTGCCGTAATTGAATCGCAACAAATATCTACTGGTGTTAGCGGTCATACTACAGCCAAAGTTACCTCACTTCACCAATTGATTTATGCCGATTTGATTAAAAATCATGGTGAAAAAAAGGCACAGATATATGCACAGTCAAACCAAGCAGCACTAGAATTCATTGCTAAAACAGTTACCGAACAACAAATCGACTGTGATTTTAGTCGCCAAAGTGCCTATACTTTCGCAGAAACTGAAGATCATCTCAAGGACATTGAAAAAGAGGTAGAAGCAGCACTAAAAATCGGACTACCCGCCACATTTGTTCGTGAAACTTCCTTGCCCTTTCCTATTGTTGGTGCTGTTAAGTTTGACAACCAAGCACAATTTCATTCTCGCAAATACCTCTTACACCTGATCAAGCAGATTCCTGGTAATGGAAGTTACGTATTTGAAAATACAAGAGTACTCAAGGTCGATGAAGATAATCTTTGTCAAGTTACTACTGACAAGGGAATTATTCAGGCACAAAATGTCATAGTTTCAACCAATATTCCCATTACCGATGAAGGATTATTCTTTGCTAAAACTTACCCCAAACGTTCTTACATCATTGGTGCGCGGATTGCAGAGCAGAAAGCACCTGTGGGAATGTACATCGGTTCAGGAGAAAAATACTACTCTATTCGCACTACTCCTGACAAGAATGGCTTATTGCTACTTGTTGGTGGCGGCGGTCATCAAGTAGGAACAGTGGAGAATACTGAAGAAAAATATCTAGATTTAGAAAATTATGCCCGTTCTCGCTTTGATATCGATTCCATTGACTATCGTTGGTCTACTCAGGATTTTGTATCTTTTGACAAGATACCTTATGTAGGAAAATTAACTCCTCTAAGCAAGCATACCTTTGTGGCAACTGGGTTTAGTCTGTGGGGCATGACTCAAGGAACCTTGTCTGGAATGATACTTTCAGACCAGATTTTAGGCATTGAAAATCCTGCGGCTGATTTGTACGATTCAACCCGCGCCACTCCTTTTCTCACTCCACAAGGTATAAAGCAAAACTTGGAAGTTGGCGCTCATTGGGTAGGCGATCGCCTCAAGGGATTGAATAAATCTCTGCAAGATGTGGCTATCGGTGAAGGAAAACTAGTCACTGTCGATGGGGATAAAGTTGCCGCTTACCGAGATCAAACAGGAGAAATACACGCTGTTTCTGCGGTATGTTCTCACTTGGGTTGTGTTGTTGCTTGGAACAGTGCCGAGAAAAGTTGGGACTGTCCTTGTCATGGTTCACGTTTCAGTTGCAAAGGGGAAGTTTTACACGGTCCGACAGTGAAAGATTTAAAGAAATTTTAGCTTTAACTATTGCCTATTAAGGGTTTCATCATTTCTTATCTGCTTGCACACGCCTTTTTGTACCTTGTGTCACCTTCGGTTCTTCTGACTTACTGGAGTTGACCATTTTAACCAAGTGCTGATTTAGATAACTCTGCGCCGAAATGTACAAACTTTCCCAAATCTCTTGATTGCGGCTGATTTTTGTGCCGACTGTATTCCCTGCTGTTTTCTCCGACACCAAATATTTACGGAAATAGTTATTCCACAAGTGTTGGAGAAAATCTTCAGCAAATTCGTTAAACGGCAGAATCCATTTATAGTCCTTGTCCAAAAATACCCGATAGGACGCAATTATCGGTAATGCCAAGTCAGTTGGCGCACCAAACCCGAAAGAATATTTACTGTCCGGCAACAACGTCGTTTTACGTATATCAATTGATGCTAAATCGTTACTACCCTTTCTTCTGGGGTTGCTGATATGGTCTTGGATTATTTCATAAAGTCTTTGCTCTATCCACAGAGCATGAGTTAACAGAGGCAGTAAGGCGGTTAATCTTTCCCTTTCTGCATCTGTGATGTTACTTGGAAGACTCATCCCTGCTGGGTGTTTGGTTCGTTTATTGCCGTCGGGGTTGTATTTATTTCTGTCGAGGCAGTAAAGGAGCTTCAGCAAATGGGTAACATTGCACTGGGCATTTCTGGGAGCGCCGCTTTGATTCTGGTAATAGGCTATTCTAAATTTTCTATCTTCTGCTCTTTCTAACTGGGCTAGGTACTGCTTGATGAATTTGTAATCACCCCTAGCGTTGACTTTGGAGCGAGAATCTACTGGCGTTGTAGTATTTGAAGCTAGGGCTATGTCTTTGGCTGATTCTTCAGTCAGCCCGATGTGAATCGTAACTTTTACTCTGGCTTCGGTTAGGTCATATTTGTAATTTTTCGCTTGCTCAAAAGCTAAAACTGTATGCCCCCCATTAATAATGCCATCACTACCTCCCTCGTTAGCTTCTAAGACTTCTAGCTCTAGTTCAGTTTTGTTCTTGACAGGTTTAGTTTTATTGGCTGACAGAACGATTCCGCTATGACGAGAGAAGAATTTTTCGGGTTCGGTGGTCAGTGAATCGAACATTTGTCTGTAGGTCGCGCTTTTGCGGTTCGGTTCGCGGATGTTCGGTTCTAGTGGTAGGTCTATCGGGAATGAGTCTACATGGGCGGTGGCGATGATGCAATTGGGGTTGGCTTGAAAATAGTTGTCTATCTTGATGTTCCAAGTCTTGGGCATACAATGTGTGCAATTTCAGGGGAATTTCTATGTTAACCAAAACTAGGGTGCAAGGTCTTGGGTGTAATACCAAGATAAGATACCAAAAAACTGGACTGCCACCGATTGCCCTGCATGAAAAACTACGTTTTTTCGCAGCTACAGTTTGACATCCACCCCGCCGTAAATGGTCGGGGATTCCTAAGACTCACGACTTAGGTTTCTGTTTCTTTCCCTTTCGGCTACGCTCAAGGCAAGCCTTACGGGTATTTCGCAACTGCCCTTCAGCCTTAAGGCTGTCAGGTCTTATGTTCGCTCCACAGACTGAAACTGCGAGTCCCGCAGCCAAAATATTCTTACTTGCGTTAATATCTCTGTCGTAATTTATCCCACAGTTGGGGCAATTCCACTCTCTTGAATACAGATGGTAAGCTAGAAAGTACATAACAGTTAAATCGATGATGTCCCATGAACGTTGTCACACCAAAACGATTTACTATTGACGAATATCATCGGCTGATTGAACTGGAATTTCTAAAGGAGAGCGATCGCATCGAGTTGATTCGCGGAGAACTAATTCAGATGGTAGCCAAGGGCACACCTCATACAGTCTGCGGTTCTATTTTATGCCGCCAATTGGATCGGTTGTTGGGCGATCGCGCTGTGATTCGCGGACAAGATCCGATTACTTTGCCTTCGCAAAGTGAACCTGAACCAGATGTGGCGGTAGCACGTGGCAAAGACGAAGATTATCTCGCCCATCATCCTTATCCAGAAGATATTTTTTTAGTGATTGAGATTTCGGACTCAACCCTAGATTACGACCAAACAACAAAGTTAAAAATCTACGCAGAAGCCGCAATTTCTGATTATTGGATTGTCAACTTAAATGTTCGCCAACTTGAGCGTTATAGCCAACCCTATCAAAATGCTCAAGGTGAATTCAATTATCTCAGCAAGCAGATATCTTTACCACATCAGTCAGTAGCGATTCCTGGATTTGAAGATGTTTTATTAGACTTGAATCGGGTATTTCCCAAGGTTGTAAATGCCTAGAAATACGCAATTTCCCATTTCGCACCCAACATTTGAAACGTTGCAATGCAGCGTCTCTTAAGAGCAAGCACAGAAGACCAATGAGATTAAGGATTGCTTTCATACAATGAGATAATTGTTGAATTGTTGCATTAACAATCAAGTTTACTTTGGCTGTCTCCATACAAGGTTGTACTCTCTCTCAACAGCCGCCAGCAGCTTTGGCTGCAAGGATCACAAATACGGTTTGACAAAATCCCCAACCCTTGTAACAGCGAATCCACAGAAGAGTCACGGCTAGCCACTTCATGCAACTGCCGTAACCTCACACATAACTACCTGCTTCACTCACTTTCGTGCGATGGCGTAACTGCCCTCTGTTGGTGATCGCTCTTACCTCAAAACAAAAAATCACCCAGCTATATCCTTCCCACTCTTATAGTTCATCGCTCTAGGTTTCCTCTTGCCTATAGGGACTAATTTCGATTGCTTGGGCGCTTGTGGCGGACGACATCTTTCACAGTAGAGTGGTCGCACACCAAAAGTTTCTCGTTGTGTGGGTTGTTCGCACTGCTTACACACAAAGTTAAAAACGCGAGTATGAATTTCCCGTTTGTGCGCTCTGACGGTGTACTCTCGGACATCAATAGTTTTGCTGGGCATTGACTGATTACTGTTGTGGACTTACTTCTTTAATATAGTTTTTCGTCTTAGTTCTACAAGATCCGTGCATCATCTGACGAAAGTAATTCTACTTAATCAAATAAATACTCTTGCATGTCGCTTTGTCGATGGCGGAGAATACTTATCGCCTTGACCTGGATTTGACGAATCCGCTCTCGGCTGAGGTTTAGCTGTTGGCCAATCTGAGCGAGATTGAAATGCTGATCGTTCTCTAGCCCAAAGTTTAAAGTCAACACTTGACGCTGTATAGGTGTCAATGGTTCTAAGAATTTAGCTACATCTTGCGATAGAAGTTCTTGGCTAAGGAGTTTTTCTGGTGAAGCGGCATCGCTGGCTAAAATTTCGCCCAATTCTGTCTCTTTTTCATCTCCCACTTGTTTATTTAAAGAAATGGCTGTGCGAGAAGCAGTGAGATATTCTCGAAGCTTATCTGTGCTTATGTTTAATGCTGATGCAATTTCTTCGGCAGTGGCATGACGACCGAGTTTTTGAAAGCTTTCTCGCTGTACTTTCTTAATTTTGGTAAGTATTTCAGTGATATGAACGGGCAATCTAATAGTGCGCGATTGTTCTGCTATAGCGCGTGTAATCTCCTGACGAATCCACCAGTAGGCGTAGGTTGATAGCTTATACCCCCGGTTGGGATCAAACTTTTCTATACCCCTTTGTAAGCCAATTGCTCCTTCCTGAATCAAATCTAAGAATTCCAAATTGCGGTTCTGGTATTTCTTAGCAACAGAAACTACTAGTCGCAGGTTAGCTGTCACCATTTTTTGTTTAGCTTTTTGACCAAGGTGTAGTGCTGCTCGGATTTGTGTTTCGGTTTTTTCAACAGCATTGGCTAATTCTGTCATTGTTGGTTCCCGGTCTAGCTGTTGGATGAGTTCATTTTTAGATTGCTCAATGGCAATCATCTGTTGTACCTGCCTAGCATAAGCAATCTCTTCGTCTGGTTTTAATAAAGGATACTGACCAATTTCTTGCAAATAGATGCGAACCATATCGGAACTGAGGCTGGACATACAAACTCAACGCTTTTTTGAAAACTAGGGGATTCAAAAGTATAAATCAAATAGCTCAATAAAGTTTTCTATTTTGAAGAACCAAAACATCTCACCAATGCAGCCCTGTCTGAAGCAAGCGTTGCTGTAACCTTGTGTACCGCCGTTGGTCATAAGTAGAGCGCACCGCCAGAGATATCGCTTTTTTTGCTCCAACCACGATCACTAATTTCTTGGCACGGGTCAGCCCGGTGTAAAACAGGTTCCGGGTCAACATCATATAGTGCTGCATATAGATTGGCAGAACTATCACCGGATATTCTGAGCCTTGGCTTTTATGAATCGAAATGCTCCAGGCAAGGGCAATTTCATTCAGGTCAGCGTAATCGTAAACTACAGTCCGCTCACCATACAGTACTGTAACTTCTTGCTCGACAGTATCAATGCTTTGAATAATCCCCAGGTCGCCGTTGAAGACTTCGCGGTTGTAGTCGTTGGTCAACTGGATAATGCGATCGCCCTCGCGTAACAAATTCCCACCTCTGTTAATCTCCACCTTGCTGGGGCTGGGTGGGTTAATCAACTGCTGCAACACGGTATTAAGATTGCGAGTACCCACAACTCCCCGTGTCATCGGGCAAAGCACTTGGACATCAGTGGCAGGATTAAAACCTAGTCGAGGGAGCAAGTCTGTAATCAACTCGCAGATTGCTTGCACTCCATGTTCAGGCTGATGACCTCCACCATGCCAAATACAATCAGACACAGGATTGTCGGAGATTGGCTCGATTGTTGGGTACTGGCCCCGGTTGATTTGGTGAGCAGCAGTGATAATTGCACTTGTTTGAGCTTGGCGGAATACCTGAGTTAACCGCACTACTGGCACGCAACCAGAATTAATCAAATCAGCAAGTATTTGACCTGGGCCCACAGATGGTAGCTGGTCAATGTCACCCACCAACAATAGTAGAGCGCCAGCCAATACTGCTTTAACCAAGGAGTAAGCCAGAAACAAATCAAGCATCGAAGCTTCGTCAGCGATAATTGCCGTGTGAGGCAAAGGATTTTCGCTATCGCGCTTGAAACCCCTTGAGCGAGGGTCAAATTCTAACAAGCGATGTATAGTTTTTGCTTCAAGTCCTGTCATTTCATTTAAGCGTTGAGCAGCCCGTCCAGTGGGTGCAGCCAACGCAATAGATTTACCCATTGCTTTCCACAGGCTGACAATGGTGTGAGTTGTGAAGGTCTTTCCAACGCCAGGGCCACCAGTCAAAATCATGATTTTGGAGTAGGCTGCTGTTTCTACAGCTTGACGTTGCTGTTGTGAAAGCTGAATTTTACGGCTGGCTGTAAAGCGGTCAATCCAATCACGCACACGCTCAATGTCAGTGCCAACAGGATTTTCCAAGCGTTGGCGTATCAATTGAGCTAAATTCTGTTCCGTATGAAAGTAAGTCGGCTTATAGCAAAGTAGCCTTTTTTCTTCATCCCACTCTCTAATCAGTTCCTCTGCGAGAGCCATATCTTTAATAATGATCGCAACCGCTTCTTCTGTGGACTGATGAGATTCGGTAGTCAGCAGTTTGATTACCGAATCAATCAGTTCGCTTTGTGGCAGGTAACAATGACCATCTTCGGCAGCTTCACTTAGACAGTGGACAATCCCCGCACGATAACGAAATTCTGAGTCCGGTGCAATTCCGATATTTCTCGCAATCTTGTCAGCAGTTAGGAAACCAATCCCGTAAATGTCGGCTGCTAACTGATAAGGGTTCTTGGTAACAGTAGCAATCGCCTCATCTTTATATTGCTTGTAAATCTTCACAGCATAAGTGGTAGAAACGCCATGCCCCTGGAGAAATACCATTACTTCTTTGATGGCTTTTTGAGTTGACCAGGCGTTTTTAATGAGAGTGATTCGCTTTTTGGCAATACCCTGGACTTCAATCAGTCGTTCAATCTGGTTTTCGATAATGTCGAGCGTTTCTAAACCGAAGTGAGCGACGATACGCTTGGCTGTTACTGGGCCTACACCTTTAATCAGCCCACTGCCAAGGTATTTCTCAATTCCAGTGAGAGTGGCTGGTTTGGTTTCTTGGTAATTAATGACTTGGAACTGTGGCCCAAATTGGGGATGGTCACGCCAGAAACCAGTTAGCTGTAGAGTTTGACCTGGCTGAATATTAGCAAAGCTGCCGACAATTGTTGTGAGTTCGGTGCTACGGGGGCGGGTCAGTCTTGCCACTGTGTAACCCGATTCAGCAGAGTAAAAAGTTAAACGTTCTACGACTCCGGTGATTGTTTCGTGTTGAGGAAAGGCGTTTATTTGTTGAGGAGAAAGATTAGGAGGAGTGGACATTGCTTATCATCAGATGCCGCACATCATTATAATACTGGAATTCAGATGAATGTAGTACATAAATACTAATTAAACAGCCACTATTAGTATCATCTAAAACTCAACCTAATTTACCTTCATCACTTCTATTTGTTATAGTTCTAGGCTTATCTTTTTCTTGGGTGGGACTACTGCTGATTTTTTGGGTGCTTGAGGAGGGCGACAGCTTTTAGAGGTTTTCCGAAAAGTTAAAAAAATTTTCTCTGGAATTAACAGATTAACCTTTATTGGATAGCTCTATTCTTTTGTCAATTTCTTGTAGCTTACTTTGAAGAGCTTGACGAACTTCTTCAAGTTGATTGTGATGAAATTCCTCAAAATTAATAGAACGGATAGTTTTAACTGTTCTAATAACTTTTTTATTTTCATTACTTGAAATATTGGCAGATTTATACTGGCTTAGTGTCTCTTTAACTAAAGCTTTGGTTTGGCTCAAAGAAAGCCTTTCTTGTATGACTCTTTGGGCTAACTGAACCCTAATTTTTCGAGATTGAGCCTCATTAAGCTTTAGTTGAGTGGCAGAAAGCTTGTTCAATTCCCTAGCTTTACTGGCTTCTAGCCCTTCTTCTCGGATAGCAGATTTTAAATCTGTTGATAGTTTCAGCAAAGGAAAAATATTAGTATCAATAGAAGTAGGGTTAAGTTGTAATGCTAATATAACATCAAATATTTTCTGTTCTTCAGCACTTTTAAAGTCAACAGATTCTAACCACTGCCGTTGATTTTCCTGAGAAGCTATTCGGATCTCAGACAACTCCAAATTTTTACGATTACGCTCTAGTCGGCTCATAGCTGCGTTAAGTAGACGTGGAATGTTATCTTTCTGTTCTGACAACTCAGGATAGTCATATATGATTTGTTGAATTAAAGATTCTGCCAAGTCGAGAGTATTAAGATCCTCTCTATGCAAAGTTGTTGAAAGGGCTTGTCGATGAAGTTCACGATCATCTGCTTCGATCCCAGTAAGTAGAAATACAGCCTTTAGAGTATTCCATCCAATCTCAGGTGCAGATCGCCATCGTCTTTCTCCATCAAACAATAAGTATCTACCATTAGACAAAGGAATGAGAATTACAGGAGTATGCTGTCCTTGTTTTCTAAGGAGTTCAGCCATTCCCTGTATGCTAGCTTTAGTAAAAGTTTGTCTAGGCTGGCGAGGATTTCGATCAATCAAGTTAATTGGAACTTCTGAAACTCCTTGTTTGTCAGCTAATTCTGTAACTAGCTCTTGAATACGGGCTTCTAGAACAATTTTTTCTTCACTATCAACTTCCACGGCTCGAAGTTGATTAATTTCAGCTTCGAGTTCCTCAACTCGTTTAGTTAAATGATGAATTTTTTGTGATTGTCCTGCATTTGCAAACGCATTAGAAATATCTGGTTTTAGCATTAGTCCTGACTCATTAGCTCTATAATTTTGGTAACGATGGGGTCAAAGTCTTTAATAGCTTCACAAGCAGGTGCAAATAAATGAATGGGAAGCCCTACTCCACTCGCATTAATAAATTGGTTTGATTCTCTAATTGGCGGAAAACATGAAATTCCAAGCTCTTGTAACTGATTAGGGATTTCTTCTCCAATGTTTCGATGGGCGGCTACTTTCTTTATATTTACTTGTGATGGTACAAACCCTAATATTTTAGGCTCTGGTCGTAGTCGTAACTCGTTGATCTTGTCATAAAACCAATTAATCAAACCTGCTGAACCATACAAAGCTTTATATTCTAACTGCATTACAACCAATATGTCTGTCGCTGCGGCTAAAGCTACTAGACCCATAGGTTCCAGACCACCTGGGTTATCCAGAATAATAATGTCAGATTCAAGCGGATAGTCTTCTAAACGATCATGAAGCAGGTAATATTTTCTGGAATGAGAGTAAATTTTATGAATACTTTCTTCTAACGGAGCGCCGCCTAAAATAACATTGACATTATGGATTTTGTTTTCCCAAATAGGGAACAAAGGGTAATTGCCTTTGAAATCATCCCTGAAAACAGACGCTAGGGTTTTTTCAGGAGGAGGATC
This sequence comes from Nostoc sp. ATCC 53789, assembly GCF_009873495.1. GTDB lineage: Bacteria > Cyanobacteriota > Cyanobacteriia > Cyanobacteriales > Nostocaceae > Nostoc > Nostoc muscorum_A. The sequence continues at coordinate 123,249 of NZ_CP046706.1, forward strand.
TTCAGTTTGTGAAAAAGCTCCCGTAAAGATTTTAAGAGAACCTAATGGGTCTAGTTCAATAACTGTGACTGAGTAACCTTTTTTGCCAAGGATGTACGCTAAATGTGTTACTAAAGTTGTTTTTCCAGTTCCACCAGCATTGGATTTAACATCTAATCTAATTTTTCTTTTAACTGCTTTCTTTTTCATAGCTCAAAAACTAAAGGCTTATGGAGTAACGTTACTCCACTTTTTGAGAAAATTCTAAGATCCTGCATGGAGTAATGCTACTCCATGCAGGATCTTAGTGTAATTTATCTAATTTTTATAAAAATGTTGCACTAAATATTAGCCGATTTATGCAAGGTCATCAATGACTGTAGAAGTTGAGTTTTAAAAGAATACTATATATGGCATCTACAAGTTGCCTTAAAAAGCAGAAGCAATAAGGATAGTTATAGTTACATTAAAAATAGTCTGTCAAAAACTTCGACTCCAATGAGCATAGAATCTACTAAGCGACCACCCAAGGCACAACAACCAAAACTGATCAAGCACATCCCTGCGGCTAAACAACCAGAGGTGCAGGATTTGACCAACAGTGATGCTCAAGTAGAACTATACCAAGATGTAGCAGAAACACCTGCTATTTATGCAGTCCTAAAAACAGTAGCTCAGTCAACCGAGAGTGCATCTAAACCAACAGAGAAACAAGAGCTATTTAGCCCTACCCCGGCTGATGACAAGTTGCCGGAAGAACTTACAACTGGCCAACAGCCCGGCCATGTCCCTGTCAATGAAAAACCCATAAAGCCGCCAAAAGTTGAGCCGCAGGTGACTGGCAAGCGCAACAAGAAAAAAATAGATTTACCACCAGCAGCCAAACCTCATATACCCTTTCAAGACCGCCCCGAAGAACCAGAATTACCGCCAGAACCCTGTCAGCACATGCAATTCCTGGATTGCAACTCGGAGGTAGGGCGTGTGATATTCGAGTGCTACCATTGCAAACAGGGGATAATCAGCGAGTACACTGGAGATCCCGTAATGGGCGAGTACAAAGGACGACCTTCAGTGATTTTCACAAAGGTAAAATGCCCTAACTGTGAGCAAACAGCCATTAGGCTGCAAGCAAGGGAAGTGCTTTCGATTACGACGATACCTTCACCTTGGCAGGAATGATGGCACACTCCCTCTTCAAGAGTGATTAGTAAGAGATATTCGATTGATAATGCAAAAGTTGAAAATTTTACCCTTAATAATAACTGCACTAACGGCACTGACACTAACTAGTTGCAGTACTACTACTGCTGAACAGTATGAAGCTACAGCACTCACCAGTTACTCCTGGCAAGTCAAGTATGCGAATGACCTAACTAGTCAACCACAGCCACGCATTAAAACCTTTGCAAATACTTCAGTGGTGAATCGGAATGGATTGAAACCACCAGGAGCAGTTGTTGGCCCAGACGACCGAGGGTTATGGTGGCCTACTTTACCGCCGCGACCAAGTGTTGATGAAGTTGAACAACACAAAAGACCTCAAGAAGAGGCTGGAAAACCTGAATTAGTGAAAGATGTAAAGTACAAACTGACTTATGGAGTGGGTAATTCTCAGCAGACACTACCTACTAATTATGATGTTTATCGACAAGTGGTAAAAGCTTACCCCCAAAAAACTCCTTTGGAATTGACTTTGGGTGTGAATGATAATTCAGTAGAGAAAGCTGAACCTGTAAGCAAGTAATAACGCACTCGTTACCTAGTCAGCAAGCAGTTATAGATCAAGACTGAATTGCTTTTCAATAAAATATTGACAGTAAAGTATAAATCAAAGAGTCAACGATTATCTAAATTAATTTCTGCTGCGTTGATCGAAAAGATTTCAAAAAAAATCATGGGGGCTATATGGGGGCTGTGTGTACCCCAAGATTATTTAGAGGCTTGAGCAAAATTTGACTCCCACATGGGGGCTATATGGGGGCTATATGGGGTATATCAGATTGAGTGAGGTTTTACCCCACTTAGCCCCCAAGAGGTTATGATAATTTTTTGACGCTGAAGAAAAAAAGAGTAGTTATTTTATTCATCTCTTCTCTGCTCCCCACTTCACCTGAACAGATAACTTTCACAAATCAAAATCTATTACCTTTCTCTTTATGTCTAACATTCACACCTTGCAAAAAATTTTTCCTGCTGGCTTTGACAACGGTTATGGAAGCCTAAAACTTTTAGTCGATGGGTTTGAAGTAGTTCGTGTCCCCAGCTATATAACCAATGCCGAGATGGAAGACGTACCAGGGAGGGTCGTTTTTAACGGTACTGCTTACACAGTTGGAGAATCAGCTTTCCGTACAGGAAATTATTTTGACCGAAACACTGATAACAATGAAAACAAAGTCAACAACGCACTGTTGACATTATTCGGTGCATTAGCACATCTTCCACACCGTAAGGCTTGGCATTTAAAATTAGTCGTCAGCTTACATGATGTTGGTCTAGCTAACGAACTACAAAAAGTACTAAACGGAGAATATCAGCCAATACTTGCTGGCAAACAATCAGATGTGAAGATCGAAGTCCTGAAAGTTGTGCTAGAAGGGATGGGTGCATTGTTTGGGCATCAACTACCAAAAAAATTAACCATTTTAGATTTTGGCAATGGCACAACTCTGTATTCTCGTTACAACCAAGGGAAACGAGAAGTTCACACCGCCTACCCCACAGGTGTAGAAGTTCTCATCAATGATATTTCCCAAAAGATGAAGCATTTAAATGGCGGAAAAATCGGGGATGCCTCCAAGATCCGATTTTGTCTGGAAATGGGGCATACTCGTTACAGCCGGGACATTGATATCAAAGATGTTTACAGCGCTTGCTTAAAAGATTGGTATGAAAAATACTTGAAGAAAGTGGTGAATCTGACGCTTGATGCTAAACACCAAGGGGATGAAATCTGGGCGATAGGTGGAGGCTGCCTCTTACCTGGATTTAAGAAGCTTTTAGAGAAGAACGGTTTCAAAATTCTGGATAATCCGGTGGAAGCTAATGTTTCTGGGCTTTTAGAGATGGCAAAAGCCATCAGCAGCAAGAATTCGCCTACTACATCTATTAAGTGATCACAATGACAGAAAAATTTGACTTAGCTCCGATCAAAATTCGGCTTAAAGAAAACTATCGAGAACGCATATTTACAGAGTCCCAACAACTAGGTAAAAGTTACCTGGAAACGCTTTACTTTATAATTGACTGCTATTTTGTTTTCATCAAGGCTGGATTAGCCACACAACAAGTAGCTTTCACGCCGATTACTACTGACGAGAACAGACTTCCTTCAATGACTTCAACTCCATTTGCACAAGAGAAAGAAGAAGATTCTTCAAGCGAAACCTTCAGCCTCGATTTTGATTTATAGCGGTCAAATGAAGTTGGAAACGGTAAAGAAGGGGAATTAGCCTGTGCCATTCCATCAGTAACAGCTAATTCATTAGCGTAGGCGTACCCCGCCGCAGGCATCGCTTACGGTCATCCCCGTCAGCACAAAGTTATTCCTCCTCCTCGTCATATTCATAATCAGCATAGTCTTTCCCGTGTTGTTCGTACCACAGGCGTTCTTCCTCTTGAGCCGCCTCTGGCTGTATCCTTTTCCGCTCTGCCATCTCTGCTTCTAGGCGTTCTTGCGCTAATTTCTCCTTCTCAATTCTTTCTTTCAAAAGCCTTTCTCGCTCTTGGGTTTCTTGTTCTACCCTCTCCCTCTCAAGTCTGATTAATCGCTGCTCAACTCGTCCACAGTAAAAATCTAATGCCTTACCCGTCGCCGCTCCAGTACAGGTACCACCCACTAGAAATATGAGTCCGGTTCTCCAGCCTTCAATCAGGCCACCGCTCCATTGCAAACTTTTTTGGTTAAACCATACCAGCACAGAGAAGACAGAAATTCCAACTACTGTATTGATGAGCGCAAAAACTCTTGGTATCATTTCAGTCTGTCGTAGGATCAACCACTGTCCCAGCCAAAGTATTGCACCAAAGATCACCGCAGCGATCGCACTCATGACCAAATGATCTGGATATCTGAACGGATCTAATGCCATGTTAATGATCAATGGCACAAATATCAGCAGACAGAGCAAAAAGCCAATGAATAAGCCAGCAACACTTATCAGGCTCCAGTAGCGACCGAGATAACCGAGGCGGAATTCTAGTATCCACTCTTGTACTGGAAGCATTGTTATGTAAAACGCGATTCCTGCACTAACGTAATCGAGCATTGGCAGTTGTTTTACCTTTATATTTAGCGTATTTGGTATAACCGTGCCAAAACAGACAAGAAAGATACTAACCTAAGACGAATTAAAGCGATTATTGCTCAAAGGTTTCTCGCTGCCTGCGATCGCCTAGCCAATAATTAAATTCGCCTTACTTCAATTTCACCAGGGGTCTACTGCTTACGTATCTCAAGAATTATTTCTAATCAACTGCAACAAGATTGACTCAAGGCTTTGTAGTGCAGCGTTAGTAGTGCGCTGATGTTCCTTGAATGCTTGTAAATGCTCCTCTGCTTGCTGCTGGTGTGACTCAAAGTTTCGCTGATGTTGTTCGTGACTATCACGTAATTCAAGTAACACATCATCCAAAATTGCACTACGACCCAGAACACGGTCAACGTTACTGGTAAGCTCTCTCATTTCTTGACTGAGTACATCCAGTTGTGCTTGCGTGTTTGCTTGTCTTTCAGCTACACCCAAGATTATTTGCTCAATACGGTCTAGTCGGTTAGGGAAAGGTGCGTCGGTCATTTTTCTTGTGTTTAACTTCTATAATTTTACTTCTATAACCGGGTTTAAGATTTGCAGCGCTCCAATTCAGGTGGTAAAGGTCTACTATTAATAATTCATTCATTTGCCCGTAAACCAAGTTTGGCACGAAATTCTTTGGCGTATTTTGCGGGAAGAATTCAGTCCTTCTGAATTCAGAAGGACTGAATAGTTAAAGAATCAGGAGAACATTTGATGAACAAATATACCAATCATTCTATATTCCTGATAAATTCTGACTCCTGACTCCTGGGTACTGAATTCTTACAATCTATCTTTGTAACTCTATTTGTTGCCCTTGAGATTTAGCTAATATTTGATCAATTTGAGTATTAGCATCCTCAAAAGTTTGCAATATCTGTGGAGTTAGTTTATTAGTCTGTACCCTCCCAGATTGCAAGTTTAAAATTACCTCTCCATCTTTCTGCAAAATAGTTAAATCCCTCTGCTGGGTATTGAAAGCCAAGTCATAAATTTTCCCTTGGACTTTAGTACCATTTTCATCAGATTTACCCCAGGCCATGCCAATCTTTTGAGCAATTTGAGTCAGCCGACTGATGGCTTCAAGTTCAAATTTATCTTTATTCATTACTGTCAACGCTTCGGCTGATAATTGCTCACCAGCTTTAAACCCATAAGCCACTTCTACAATGCGTTTTTTGTAATTCTCCGACTTCCCTAACTTATCTGCGGCATTGTACCAATTTCTCAAATCATCAATAGTGACTGTCGGGAGCTTCTCTACACTTAGAGGTTCGGTTTTCACACCATTACTAATGTCTGGTGTAGAAGGAGTAGTGGAGAGTAATAGAGTTGATTGGTTAGGTGGGGATTGTGCTGTTTGTTCTGGTGGTTTCAAAAACTGCGGTCGTGTGGCGAGGGAATTAACCCTTTGTTGATACTCACTATCCGTTTCAATAATTGCCCCGAATTTCTTGGTCATGCTCTCCAAAGTTTTGGCAGGGATGGAGCTATCAACCAAGTTAAATACGGCTAGACCTTTTTTGGTTTCCCTGATAACATCTTCCGTTGGGGCAAGCGAGAATTTAACATTTTGAGCAGTTAACCATTTTGTCACAGTCTCAGCTTTCTGGTTGTCAACAGCCAAGCCCATGACTCCAAGTTTTTTGTTTGATTGGGTAGAAAATAAGAAAGTAGGACGCTCTTTAATCTGATGTAGAATATTCGCACTACTCTCAATCATCTCTTGTTGTTCAGAATTAACCGATTGAGTCTCAAAAGCCTGAAATTCCTTCGTCCACTTCTGGGGATATTCAACGGTATTAGCGTCTATTTGAGCGCAAATAACAGAAAAATTACTTTCAACGATTGCAGGCGCGAGTGTAAGTTTTCCGGTTTTGAGCAATCCAAGTTGTCTGAGCGCGTCTTTGTCTTTTTTGAAGTGCAATACCCCCAAGGGTTCACCATTCAAAAACACAGCATCCCTAGTTTTAGAAGCTGAGGTTTCGATAGTCAGTTTTCGGTAATCTTGATCATTGAATGTCTGACCAGAAAAATCATAGAAGTTAATTTTATTAATTTTGAGGAGATTACCATTTGGGGACTCACCCAGCACAAAAGCTTGATCTCCTGTCTCAGAGATTGACGTGAGCTTTAATTTTAGGGGATTACCATTTTTGAGATAATTAATTTCTTTTAACTGTTGGACAGAATCACTGTCTAACTCACCCAGAGTCAAAGCATCAATTTTGATTTTTACTGTTTTATCAGGAATCGGCACAGTGCCAAATTCTAAGTTTACGGGTTCGGCGTTAAAAACAAGTCCTGCATAAGAGAAGTTCTTGAGTTCACGGATAGTAATTTCAATCGGCTCGTTTCCTGGTAGTCCAATAGTTGCTTTGGCAGTCGCGGGTTCCACGCCAACGAAACTAGCTTGTCCCTTTGTGCCAATAGGTAACATTCCAGTCCTGGTTTCGAGCATGGCGAATTCCTTATATTCGCCGTCAGTATCGCAGACAAACAACAGCCTGGAAACGTGGCGTTCATGTCCTGGTGGATGGTGAGAAGCTCTGATTTCTATCGGGTGCTTTTCGTCTGGGTTCCACTTTCTGCCCAAAAATTGATTTGCTTCATTATGAAGTGTGACTAACTTCGGTTCGCTAAATTGCAGTTTCTCCAAGCGGGAGATAATCTCATTGGGGAAAGCAGCGAAAGCAAAATTGGAGACTTTTTTAGCGATCGCCTGGGGGTTTGCGTTTTCTTTTCTTGCAACTTCGAGTTCATCCTGGCGGGATGCACAGATATTCCAAGCGGCGGCGGATAGAGCAAGTTTTTCTGACTCTGGGATAGAAGCGTAAAATGCGAGAGCCGCCTCTTGTGCCTTGTCGAAAAGTAATTTAGTTTGGCTTCTAGTAAGTTCTGGTTTTAGTTCTAGGAGTTTAGCTCCCTGCATGGTCATCCCCGATTTGAGGTTGTGGTCAGTCACAGATTGTTGGCTAACTGTCCCCAGGTTGCGGTAGGCGGGTTTTCCATTTTCCCCAATCTCACCATCTATCTGTGCAACCGCTAATAATTTATGGGGGCGTTCACTGTTTGTGAATTTAATCTCATCTAGGCGAATATTAAGTGTCTGGGCTTTCCAGATTAAGGGATGCCCGTAACGGGTGAGATTGCCAATTTCGAGTTGCATCCCTTGTGGAGTTTGGATGCTTGCTGATGGGCCCTTCTCGGTTTCTCTGAGTCGCTCCATACGAACCGCAGTGTTGAATTTCTGATCAAACTCGTACTTGGCGGCGATCGCTGCAAATTTTTGCTGTGGTGTAAATTCTACCCCTTTGAACAAGTCTTTAAACTGAACTATGGGACGCGATTCTAACTGTGATTCTTGGAAATATTTATTAGTTTGGCTAATCAATAATTCTACTGGTGAGTAGCCCTTTGGTGTTATCCCCCTCCTTAAATAAGCTGACGCAGATTTCTTATCTTTAATATAATTAACATCACGATACAAATAGCGGCTGTTCTCCCGGATTTTATTCATCTCAGGTTTTTTAGCACTTTTGAATAAATCAACCGCTATTTGGTTTTGATAACATCCTTCTTCAATCATGCTCCGGTACATTTGACGGTTAATGTCCATCGCCTGCTGAATAGTTTCTGGCGTTCTTTGAGAATGAGCAAGTTCAACAACCCCTTGCATATAAGGCTTGTATTCTTCTCGAATTAACTTTGGCTCTTTCTGGCGTTCTTGCTCAAACAGGGTTTCGTAATGGTTTGAAACTTGGTCTAAATAAGTTGATTTCTGCTCAAAAGTACCGTAAGTCTTTAGTACCTCAATTTCTGATTCTAATGCCTCCAGTGCTGTCACTTGATTGTTGATTATGCCCACGCTGATGCTATCGCTCATGTGGATAGCGATTTCTTCAAATGGGCGCTGGCTTCCATCGGTGGGATCATAGAATGATTGTTTTTTGAGCTTAACTGTGGGCGAATAGGCGTTTTGGGGAAGATTCCTTCGCTCTGCCTCTGCTGTTAAATTGGGATATAAGCTAGCTCTTGCCACACCAATGCAGTCACCGTCAAAATCTCGTGCTTGGCGTTCTGATTCGGTTTCGGCTGGATCGATAAAATCAACATCGATTAAGAGCGCTTCTAACTGTGCAATTCTTTGCTGTATACGCTTGTGGTCTTCGTCACTAACTACGATTACACCTTTGAGGTCTTTACCATCTGGGCCGAGCCGATCTTCAACGTGCTTGTTAGCAGACACACACAATCCGTTAGAATTCAGAAAAGGAGAACGGAAGTTAAGAATTTTTTCTTCATTCTTTTCCCATGAAACACAAATTTCACCATTTTTGAGTTCCTTGGATGGAATAATCATCCCTCGGTCAAAAGTAAGCGTTTTCCCCAGAGCGATATCTCGCCATTGGCTCTGTACAAACCGACTTAATTCCTGTTTAACTTTTTCCGTTTCTAATAACTGCTGATGACCCAACAAGTCAGCTTTGATGAGCTTGTACATGAACAAGTCATCTTTAGTACCCTCGTCATCTAATTCTTCATCTGCATCTAAGTCATCATTTGTCCCTAAGTTTTTAACATCTGCTTCAAGGCTAGTAAGTTCTCCTATTTTTAATTTACTTTGGTTCAATGATTCTTTGCGTTTTTCATATTTTTCACAATAGTCAGCAGCAACTATTCTTGGGTCATCTTGAATAGAGGCTAGTTTTTCAGCTTGTAGCTCTAATTCTTCGGCAAAATCTTTAATTCCTTGGGGGAAAGATGCTAAGAGTTGAGAGATAGACATTTGACCTTGCTGTGATTGTCCTTTTTCAGCCAACCAAATATTTTGCTGATATAATCCTGGCTTAATCTGTGGTTTAGTCGCCCTTGTTGGTCTGTCCTTATCTGTTCCCTTAAAACTACTTATGGGGAGAATTATATCTATTTTTGGTTTATTTTTAGGATCTGCATATTTGATTTTATCAAGCTTGTATGGTCGCAGTGTCCCTTTTCCAAAACGATATTTAGTAGTATCTTCTCCGTCTCCTTCTATCCAACCAAATCGATGCTGAATAACACGGTAGCTTTTATCTTGCTGTGATTGTCTTAAAGTTAGCTTGTCATAAAGTTGGGTTGAAATTTGTCCATAACAGTCACCAACTAGTTTATATGCTAAATCATTTGATAATATTCCTCCGTTTTCACCCCTGTTTTCAGTAGAATCATCTACTACCAAAATGTTTAGCTTTTCGTGAATCGCATTTTTACAAGTCCCCAGGAAGATGGAACCATAAGCACCCCTGTCTTTACTGTCTGGACAAATTTTTTGAATCGTTTCTAAACATTCTTTTTCTCCATAAAGTAAGCGGGTCTTAGAAGATAATAATAAAATGTGTCCATCTGGATGATTCCTTAAATTCTCGTCTGTACTGTATTCATCTGAGTGCCCAAAGGAAAACTCTTTGTTAGGGAAATATGATTCTAGTAAAGTATTACTGAGCTTTTCAGTTAAAATTGATTGAGGACTAGTCTGATTATCATCTACATAAATCCATTGATTTAGCCTGGGGTCGAAATGCTTGAATTCTAGAGTCATAAAATTGGCATTTTGATGAACATTAATTAAATTTTTGAGAGGTTGTTATGTCGAGAATAAAGCGTTGGGTAAATATGAATAAAAGAGAATTCAACTCAGATGGAAGTTTGAAGGATGAAGCCCGACAACAAATGTTGGCTACAGGAATGAGTAACGAAGCAATTAATGACTATGCTCTCTCGTTGAAAGAAGAATACGACGAATGGAAGCACCTGGATGAGACTGACCCAGAGCCGTGGCCAATCTACACAGCCTACGATTTCTTCACTGAACAAGAGAAAAAGGAATTTAACCGTGATGGTTCTCTCAGACCTGAATATGTAGAATACGCTCGTAAAATTGGCATCAGTGAAAGTACTTTGGAACACCAAGAGTGGCGTAAGAGAAACGAAGTCGAGAATTATGATGCTGTATCTGCCGAACATGCAGAACAAGGCATTAACTTTGGTGAAGAACGGATGAAAGAAAGGATTGAAGACAGCAGAACATACGCTCAACGCCGCCGCCAAATGGAACAGGACTTGCGGAACTTTGAGCCGGAAGATAGCTTGCCTTTTGATAAAAACACTTCCTATTAAACCCGGTGAGGTTATGCTGTAAAGAAAGTTTTCATCCATCAAATACAGTGATTTTATCTGAATATGTGAAAAAAAGCGATCGCCTCACCTTGGGCATAAAGTAAATATTCATAAACTACCTTTTTCACTTGGTTAACTAGAAAAATTTTAGAAATTACCGAAGAAAGGCAGTTATTGTTGGAGGCTTTAGAAAACAATTCTTCCCTCTGCCTCCTGCCTCCTGCCTCCTTACTGATGGGGTATCATAGTCAGTAATCGCAGTGCAGTAAATAAATATACCGCGCTGTTACTGTGTTTATTTATGATGTTTTTTACTGTGTGGTGGGGTGTTTTTTGATAATTGTTTGCCAAGAGATAATTCCGACGAAGAATTATTAGATATTGGTGAAGTAGCTATTTTATAAATGGCAAAACAGCAAGAAATAGCGACTAGGGAGATTAAAGTAGCCTGACCAATTATTTGCCACAAGTTGAAAGTCAGTTTAGACTGAGTTCGCCTAAAGAAAACAGACTCTAACTCTTGGTGAGTCGTGCAATTTTTCAAGTACTCTAAAACTTGCAGACATTGAGATATGTCCTCGCCTTTGTGGACTTTTTGGCACAGCAGAATTTCTAAGCGTTCAATGCGACGTTCTGGAGTAGACAAATTAATATCGTCCCAATCATCCCAAAGCTTGGTTTGTTGTAGTTCAGACATGAGCATTTCTTAATTATTTACGAAGCCCCTTTGGGGCGGCAACTCTTAATAAAGAACTCTTAACAGGAAAAAATTAGCCCTGAATGTAGGGTTTAAAGCCCCTAAATTTATTTATGGGGATTCCCCTGTTCCCTGTTGCCTATTCCCTGTTCCCTCTTAAGATGTTTGGATTTGTTCAAGTTACGTTCGTACTCAGCAAGGATATTTTTGAATTGTTGGGGAAGAATCACGGTTTTCTTATCAAATCGCAGTAAATAACATCCCCCAGAGCCACTTTTACAAGCGATGGTGGTAGGCCAGTTGAGTCCTGCGATTAGCCCAAGAGTAGCGAATGTAACAATGGCAGTCAGGAAAAATAAAGTACCAGAGCAACCAGAGCCGACCCAAGCACCAATCCAGAAAAGCAACTCTTTAACTTTTTCAAACCTCTGTTGGCGATGTTTCAACCATTCTTTGGACTTCTTTAACTTTTCAACAGCTTTAACATCAGATGCCTTCTCGATTTTCAGATCGATGGTGCGTTTTTGGTCAGCAATTTCTTGTTCTAATCGGTACTCGTTCCACTCTCGGACACGTTGGGCGATAGCATCGGCGTGGGCGAAGAAAGCGGAAAATCTTTCATCGGATAGTGATTCGAGTGATTCGCCATTAGAGTTTTCAATGGGGACTTTCCCTCAATGCGCTCCAATATACGTTGTTCTAGTCCCGAATAAAAATTCTTAATATCCTGTTTGTTTTCCGAAAGTGCGCGGAGTACATTCTTGAGATACATTTGGTTGACTAGCCCGGGAATATTTTGAGCGCGTTTTCGGGTAATATTATCCACTAAATTGATCAATTCCTCTTCAGAAACAGATGCTTCTTCACCAAAAAACTCAGCAATTAACTGGCTCTCATCTTGGGGTTGAACTATGCCAAAGTGAGTAGCTACATCAAAATATGTTTTATTTTGCTCCTTAATTAGGTCGCAAGCTTCGAGAAAACGCTCACACTCCAACTGACGATACTCCTTCTGATTTGGAGATAGTCCACAAGCGCTGATAATCTCAATCGCTTCAGTTAGTTCTAGCTCAATGCCGTACTCTGATTTAATGTGAGTTAACATTTCCAGAATATTCATTGGTGGAAATTCAGTTTTATCAGCACGTTTTTTCTCTTGTCTTTGAAAATGTGCAGCTGCTTGTTTATAGGTTTTACCCTGTTGAATCAACGCTCGGATCACATCAAAACGAGACTGAATTTCTTCATCACTGTAAGAAGGCTGGTCAATAGCTAAACCACTTGCTGTCAACGTGGCATCAACGTCTTCTACAGAGAGTGAATATGTTTGTTGTAGCAGTTCTTTGGTATAAGGCATAAATTTATTCCTAGTTAAATGCATTTTCTAGTAAACAATCATCATCTTCGTGAGTAGGTGAAGAACTCAAATGTGTATCAACCTTGTCGGCAGGGTTTGTAACGATTAGATGACTTTCCAGTTCTTGCTCCAAGTTAAAAGTTTGAGCTAAATAAATAATTTGTTGTTGCAGTTGGTAAATTGAAATTCTTGCCTTTGATTTTAAATCTGATTCTGAGAACCCTCCTAACCATCGGCAAGCTATCGGATGCCAAAAGGCAGCGATTGCCCAGATAATCATGTTTTGTCTCGGAAATTCAAGAGTTTTATTTTTGGGACTCAGATATTTTAAAAGGGGAAGATAAGGAGATGAAGTACTGAACTGAAAACGAAAATCAACTTGTTCAGGCATGATTTGCGACTTGTTGAGAATTTTTACAAAGATAAGAGAAAAAACCGTAGTTATCAGTTAAGCGAAAGGATAAATCTGATTTAGGTTTCTCAGATAAAAATTCTTGCTGTACTAAATATTCCAAGGCATCACAAGAAATTTTTTCAGGACGCGGAAATAATCGATTCAATTCATTCTTGAAATAGTGGGCAGTTCCACCAGCAAAAATAATCTCATCAATATCTGATGGAATATAACGATGCAAATAACTTGAAAGCACTGCCCAATATTCTTCACGAGCAATACTGATTGCTGATTTGATTGATTGAATTTCTAATTCTTGTAGCAAAGCATCTTCGACTCGAACTAAAGGTAATAAGGCTTTTAGATTTATTTTGGAACCAGCAGCACTAATAGCAGCCGCAAGAGACAGAGGTTTTTGTCCAGCTACCCGACGCTGTACTGATGATACTAACTTATGAAACCCTAAGTCTTCTGTAACTCCACTTGTCATCGCACCCTTATCCATAATCAAAATAGAGGCATTGCGAAAGCCAATCATCACCACCGCTACTTTCCGTGAACGCAAATTATGAGTAGTTGTACGTCCTCGTGAGAGCAATCCAAATCCTTCAGGGCGGCAAACAAACTCCACTAGCTTGAAAGAGCGTTTTTCACCTCTCCATTTAAAGTTGAGCAGAGCGCCTGTAATCGATATCTCAAATAATTTGCGATCCGAGTATTCTCCGTAAGGAAACAAGATGCCCAGACGAATACTTGCACCGTTGGCTAACGACTTCTTTTGAGCTATAGCACCCACTACAGCCAAGGTTTTATAAATCGCTAGCTCAAATTTTGGCTGCTCTAACTTCAAATCTGCAAAAAACCTCTGACAAATTAATCCTATACCCCAGCATTGCTGATTGTATTCAATCCAAGCTGAATTCTCTGGAGAAGATATACCAATCGCATCCTCCTCATAACTTAAAAGGCTTTGTTTCGGGATTAATGCTGTGTAGGGTTCCATCAAAAGCAACTCCGGCTTACTTGAATCTAGAGTAAAAAAAACTCTACTCAAGGATGCTCCCGGATCGAATGAGATTATTAAATCTGCCATCTACTTTCAACAAAAATTACTCAACCATTTCATCAAATCATAAGTCGCTAATAGCGCAATTATGGCAAATTTATGGAATTTGATAAAAACAGGCTCAAACTCATATAAATCCGTCACAACTCTGGCACAAGTCTAGCATAACTCTGGAATCTTAAATAGTATTTATCAACAATTTAATTTTGTTGATAATCAAGCGCTTTTTTCTCCAAAAAATGGCGCAACTCTGGCGCAACTCTGGCGCAACTCTGGCGCAATCCCTCTAAATACAGGCGTTTTTAATATATATACTATTACAATGATATTATTCTTTTGCTAAAGCAATAATAGCAAAACCTTACGCACAGTACGCCAAATTTGGCAGAAAGTTTTAGACGATAATTTGCTATATTTAAGTGCATGAGAGTTGGTGAATAAAAAATTTGTTGCTGTTATTGTCTCATCAAAAAATTTTAACTCGGCATCAAACCAAAGCGAGTTTGATGTCGGCGTTGAACAATGACTTCAATATTTTTTGGGAGTTGTTCAATAGTCGTCGAGTTAAGTTATGTTTTGCTGATGGCAGAGGTGAGCGATGCTAACAGCTGCTAACGTGTCATCAGAGATGGCAGTCAACTACTTCATCAAGAACTACTATCACCAAGGCAAGTCACGCTGGAGTGGTCAAGGTGCAGAGAAGCTTGGTTTATCAGGAGCAGTTGAAAATCAGCAAGCGTTTAAAAATGTCATCTCTGGGCTTTCGCCTAATGGTCGTGAGCAACTTAATGCCAGAGTACTAAAGCCCGACCAACGCAGAGCAGCGTTAGACTGTACATTCTCTGCCCCCAAGAGTGTGAGCCTAATGGCGTTGGTAGGTGGAGATGAAAGATTAATTGCCGCGCATCATCAGGCATTAACAAAAGTATTAACGTTGATGGAACAACGTTACGCAATAACTAGAGTGACACAAGGAGATTCTCGTCACAGGGTAAACACAGCTAACTTGGTGGTTGCAGAGTTTGACCACATCGAGAGTCGCTCCTTAGACCCCCATCTCCATACCCACTGCTTAGTCATGAACACAACCCAGGCAGACGGTAAGTGGATGAGCTTGGTCAATAATGAGATATTCGCCAACAAGAAATTCCTGGGTATGGCATACCAAAGTTATCTGGCAACAGAAGTAATCAAGTTGGGGTATGAGGTCGAGCCACGTCAACATGGACAATTTGAGATCAAGGGGTTCAAGGAACAAGACTTAGAGGCGTTTTCAAAACGGCGGCAGCAAATTATTGCGGCGGGTGCATCAACTACATGGGCAGAACGCGAAAAAATCTGGGATAACACTCGGCAGTGCAAGCAAAAGGTAACAGAATCGGAACTCAAATCACTGTGGAATGAAGAAGCTGCGGCACTGGGCATCAATTTCTCTCTTCCTGTTGAGCCAAATAGTTTTGTACAAGATTCTCTTTCACAACAAACTCTAGAAGATGCACTCGATAATGCAATTGCTCATTGTAGTGAGAGGAATGTCGCTTTCAAGCAGGAGGATTTGGAGAAATTCATCCTTTCTGAAAGCCTCTTCACTGATGTGACTGCAATTGAGCCATTGATCAAGCAACATCAGGAGTTAATTGTTCTGCCTTACGTGCAGATGCAATACACAACATGGGCAGCAGTAAAGCGAGAACTGGCTACTATTGAATTAATGCAGTCGGGACAAAGCAAAGTAAACCCTATCTGCTCAACTCCAGTAATTGAAAGTCAGTTGGATAAAACCTCACTAAACCTTGGGCAGAGGCAGGCAGTTAGTCTAGCTGCAACGACGACAGACCAATTCATTGCGTGGCAAGGGGTAGCTGGTGCTGGTAAGACTTTTGCCCTCAAAGAATTAAACGCGATCGCACTCGCCCAAGGCTATACAGTCAAAGCTTTTGCCCCTTCATCAATGGCGGCTAAGGTATTAAGTGAGGAGCTAGGCATACAAGGCGAGACTGTAGCCAGTTTATTAGTGTCTGAGCCAGCACCCCTAATTGAATCAAATCAGATTTGGATTGTGGATGAGGCAGGTTTACTTAGTGCCAAAGATGCTCATGCCCTGTTAGAAAGAGCGACCACTGAGGGAGCAAGATTATTACTAGTTGGCGATACCAAGCAATTATCGGCAGTAGAAGCTGGAAACCCATTCAAATCCTTGCAACAAGCTGGCATCAAGACCGCGCACTTAACCCAATCAAACAGACAGAGGAACCCGGATCTGAAGATTGCAGTAGACCTAATTGCAGACGGGAGAGTAGAAGCGGGATTTAAGCAACTAGAGACTATAGGCAGTATTCAGGAAGTATCGCCCGATACTACAAGAGAGATAATTGCTGCTGACTATATAGGATTAACGAAAGAGCAACGAGCGCGAACATTGGTACTGGCTGGCACAAATGTAGAGAAGTTGGCACTTACCCAGGCAATCCGAGGCAAGCTAAAAATTGAAGGAAGTTTAGGGGCTACTGCAAACATTACCCAGTTGCAAGCTCTAAACCTGACCAAAGTGCAGCTACGCTATACCCATAACTTTGAACTAGGTAATGTGGTGATGCCAACGCGCAACTACAAACGCCGGGGTTTAGAGAAAGGTAAGCTGTATGAAGTCGTCGGCAAGAACACCGACCGATTAATTTTGAAAGCAGACGATGGAAAGCAGTTAGAAGTAGATGCCAATTTTGACAAAGCTGTTTACCAACGCGAGCAAATTGAGATTGCTGTAAGCGATCGCTTGCAATGGAAGAAAAATGACCGCCAATTACAAAGGCGCAATGGTCAAGAATTTGTAGTTACGGCGATTGAGGGAGATTCCGCCCAAATTCAGTATTTAGATAGCAATCGAACTGAAACTATTAACCTAAAACAGGCGCAAAACTTAGACTACGCGCTTGTCAGCACAATCTACAGCAGCCAAGGCAAAACCACTGACCTAGCCTTGATTGCGGCAGACTACACCATTGGGCAAGAAAGTTTTTATGTGGCGATTAGTCGAGCTAGGCATAACGTTAAACTTTATACTAAAGACAAATCAGAATTGCTGGAACTGGCGCAAGAGTCTAAAGCCAAAGATAACGCTTTAGAATTGCTGATGAATTCCTTAAAAGTAGAACGAATTCAGGCGAAAACTGCCTCGGTCACTCTAAGAGCTAATGAGCCAGTAGTAAAACTTGAAGTTGCAATAGCAGAGCCAGTACTAAAAGCTCAACCATCAATCACTGAACAAGTCTCTTTGTCAGTTAATCAGCCAGTTAGTCAGCCAGCCCCATTAGTTACAACGAGTTTAGAAACTGTAGCCAAACCCACTCTCCAAGAAAAACGTAGAGATGATAGAAAGCCTCCTGTTTTTTCAAAACCAGTATTAAAAACTGCTGTACCAACAGAAGCATTTTGGACACCAAATCAGACTGAAAAAATACCTAATTTTATTGAACCAAAGCACTGGCAAGAGTTTGAATCAAGTGCCATTCACCCAGAAATTGCAGCGCTAAACTTTGAAAGCCTTCAGTTCAACTATGCAGGTGGTGAGCATGAGGCTTGGGAAAGGCTGATGGTTAGTGAAAAACTTAATCGTACAAATACGGGGCGACTTAGCGAAGGGTTAATCAAAGCCTATTCTCACCTTGATGCTGGTGGTTGGTGGTGTGATGCTGGAGTTGACCCACGTTGTTTTAGAGATTTAACCCCAGGTGATAAACCTGCAAGCAAAAGATGGGGATGTTACAAGCCGAACACGCCTAGACCCAAAAAAGATGAGTCTGGGCAGATAATTGAAGGGAAATTCATTAAATATGAGCATCCCCCAAAGGTTGAATTAAGTATATTCTTGCTCAATGTCTCTGAAGATATTGCCGAACGCATTTACTCCAAACATAAAGTTAACCCCACCCAGCAGGAGCGTAAATCGGGATTTTGGTATTGTGTGTGGAAATATAATTTACCGTGTGCCATCGCAGAGGGAGCCAAAAAAGCGGCCAGCCTGTTGAGTCAGGGTCACGCTACCATTGGGCTACCTGGAATTTCAGCAGGATATCGCTCTCCAAAAGACGAGTTTGGCAAAAAAATCGGTAAGTCCTATCTTCATGAAGAGTTAGCCGTTTTCGCCACACAAGGGAGAGTTTTCAAGTTCTGCTTTGACTACGAAACCAAGCCCGAAACTAAGCTCCATATCGAACGAGATATTTCCGTAACTGGAAGATTGTTACAAGAAGCTGGAGCAAGAGTAAAAGTCATCAACTTGCCAGGCCCAGACAAAGGTGTTGATGATTTCATCTTCGCAAATGGGCCACAAGCTTACGAGAAATTGAGTCATCTTGCTGCAACCTTTCGGGACTGGCAACAGCAGAATCAGCATTCAAAGGCTGCGGCTTTTGCATCTTTGCGTAAGCCAATACCAGAACAAAGTTCTATACAACTTGAGGGAACAGGCAACAGGGAACGGGCAACAGGGAATGACAAATTGGATCTCTTACCAACACACAGGGAAGAGGAAATAGAAAAAACTGTTGCCTGTTCCCCATTACCTGTTCCCTATCTTTTACAAAATAAACCACAGGTACAAACCCATGACTTTAACCAACGACAACAACCTAACTCAGATACAGTTCCTAACCGAGAAGATAGAGCAATTGACCCAGAAAATCGAGCAGTTACAAACCAACAGCCAGCAGATGAGCGAGCTAATCAAGTTATTAGAAACGAGTCAAACCGAGAAACTAACCGAAATGAGTGCGAGTCACGCGAATTTCTTGCAGCAATTAACCGAGATGCTGAACTCGAAAAAGTCTTCGAGCATGGAGACGATATTGCAGGAATTAACCAAAGCTCTACAGATGATGGGCTTCGAGGTCAACGAACAGAGAAACTCTCAAGACAAGTTAACGGACAAAATTCAACAATTTTTAATAGAGAAGCAAATTATGTCCATTCTTCACAACCAGCCACCAGAAAACTCTTAAATACAATCTCTGATTATGTTGAGCAATCAGCTATTGAGTCTGCTTTAACCCAAACAGTATTAGGGCTAACAGAACAACTTTCTCAATCTCATCAACAACTTGTTATTACTAAAAATACATTCAATGACTTTGATGAAGCATTGACGGCTGAGTTGCAATCTCATGCAGAAAATAAAGCTATTCTGTCAATCTCTGATTATGTTGAGCAATCAGCTATCGAGTCTGCTTTAACCCAAGCAGTATTAGGATTGACAGAACAACTTTCTCAATACAAAGAGCAACTCGTTGCTGCTAAAAATACATTCAATAACTTTGAAACAGCATTGACGGCTGAGGTACAATCTCATGCAGAGAAGAAAGCTATTTTATCAATCTCTGATTATATTGAGCAATCAAGTATTGAATCTGCTTTAGCCCAAACAGTATTAGGATTAACAGAGCAACTTTCTCGATCTCATCAGCAGTTAGTTGAAGATAAAACTGCATTTAATGACTTGGAGGAAGTATTTACGGCTGAGTTGCAATCCCATGCAGAAAAGAGAGCTATTTTATCAATCTCTGATTATATTGAGCAATCAGCTATCGAGTCTGCTTTAACCCAAGTAGTATTAGGATTAACAGAACAACTTTCTCGATCTCATCAGCAGTTAGTTGAAGATAAAACTGCATTTAATGGCTTGGAAACAGCCTTGACTCAAGAGTTAAAATCTCATGCAGAAAAAGGAGCTATTTTATCAGTCTTTGATTATATTGAGCAATCAGCTATCGAGTTTGCTTTAACCCAAACAGTATTAGGGCTAACAGAACAACTTTCTCAATCTCATCAACAACTTGTTAATGCTAAAAATACATTCAATGACTTTGAAACAGCATTGACGGCTGAGTTGCAATCTCATGCAGAAAATAAAGCTATTCTGTCAATCTCTGATTATGTTGAGCAATCAGCTATCGAGTCTGCTTTAACCCAAGCAGTATTAGGATTGACAGAACAACTTTCTCAATACAAAGAGCAACTCGTTGCTGCTAAAAGTACATTCAATAACTTTGAAACAGCATTGACGGCTGAGTTGCAATCTCATGTAGAGAAGAGAGCTATTTTATCCACCTCTAACTCTGTTGAGCAATCAGCTACTGAGTCAACCTTAGCTAAAACATTACTAGCAGAATTAAAGTTGCATCTCAAACAGATGATTCAGGGTTTAGATATTGAAAGATTGGCAGAAGTAGTTATGGAAGTAGGAAAATATATCAAAGGTGAAAAGGTAACAGGAGCAAAGGTCAGCGAGTTATTTACGAGTGTTACAACTGATGCTTTAGCTTTGACTTTTGAGGAAAAAATGAACATCGTTAGGCAACTGATTAGAGATGACAAACCATTGATTCTGAAGAGATTGAAAATAAATCCTCAACAGTCAGATGACAACGGGGAGCAGATCCGGTTTCGGCGCTAACTAATCAATTGGAAATGAAAATTAAGACTTACCAATTATTGTTATTCCCACTATTTTTAACTGCTTATTTAAGACAAAATTTACTAGTTTCTGACCGCTTACTAAGATTATTTTATTGGAGCGACGAATCAACTGTTTTGACAACTGTCCAGTTATGCCAGTATGCACGAAGAATCCACCGCTGGCTCTTTCATGCTCAATACAAGACAGAAAATCTTTGATGTGTTCTGCATTAATGTGATTAGTGTAGCGTTTAACCTGGATTACATAGAGCTTTCCCAAAATTAATACGCGACCGTCTATACCGCCGTCACCAGTGTACCGGAAGTTGCGTTGGATTTGCCAGCCCTGTTCAAGGCAGCAAGTAAGTACCAACTCTTCAAAAACGTAAGGTGATATCCTACGCAGTGTGGCGATTACTACTGATAATTTAACAATGGGAGTTATGCTCCGAAGCCGTTGCAGCACTTGAGAGGCGTACTGAATATTTGCCTGCTTTTTAAGCTTTTTAGCTAATCTAACCCTTCGCGTTGTTGCTTTGCTTAGTGGTAACTGCTTTTTAAAATTTTTAGCTAAGAGAGCCTTTTGTGTCGGTGCTGGGCTTTGTTGTACAAAATTTTGAGGTGAAATTGACGACGCTTTTGTACTCTTGGCTGGTAATTGGTCAGGTTTAAAATCTTGGGAGCGATACTTTGGCTCAGGAAGAAGAGGTGGAAAAAAACCAAGCAGCCAAGCGAGAAAAATTACCCCACCCAGTACAAACAATAAAGCAATAGTAAGCATTTTCACCACCTTGAAGGAGCCTCTTATCCCAATACGGTTCGGTTAAAGGGGAAAGGGGAAAGGTTTTATTTTAAATACATCCTTTACCCCTTACCCCAAAACCATTTCCCAGACCACAAGGAAAGTTCATTGTACTTATCCGAACCGTGTTGCCTCTTATCTGTGCATTTCTCACAAGCTTGAGGGAAGGGGCAGAGGGGAAAGAACTTGTACAATAACTCTCCTCTGCTCCCACTAGCGAACCTGCACAAGCACAGGCTTTGAGCATCGGTGAGAAATCCGGGTTATCTGTGCATACCTCTAGATTGTGATTCTTGTTGAGAATCCTGCTGAATTTGATGATGCATATCAACAACAGATTGAACCTTACCAAGTGCCTGTAACTGTTGGTCACTTACGTTAGGTGATAAAACTCCATCAGTGAGAACAGCATCGCCGTTTTTGGCACGAACGATTACATTATTGCCAAGGCGTTCAAAGTCAAAGCTTGTACTTTTAAAACTTTTAGAACCATCAGGGTTATCTTTGCCCAAGATATTCAACAGGGCTTTGACACTTTGCTCAATTGCCTGACCTTTGACATCATCGACAGCAGCCCGTAGTTCAGTTCGAGTATTGTCAATGGCTGACTGAACACCCTTAATCTTTTGCTCAACCGTGTTTTTAGCACCATCTACTTGTGTACGTAACTCTTGAGTTAAGTTACCAACTTGTTGATTGAGTTCATCCCTGGCTTCATCTAGTCGGTTAGTAACTTGTTGCTCTATTTGAGCTTTCATCTGTGCAATTTCTTTCCTTAACTTCGTCACTTCAGGGGTCAGCGCATCTTTAAGGCGCTCAAATGCGTTTGAAGCCGTTTTCTTTACTTGACGTTCAACTGACCCAACCCAGTTTTGAAGAACCGTATTTTGAACTTGTGGTAAAAACCGTTCATTTACTTGGGACAAAGCTTTTTGGGTGTTCTCAATCAACTGTTGTTGCTTTTCTAAAGACTTGCCCATTTCGCTAACTTGAGCAGCCAGTTCTGACAAGGATTCAGGTGTTTGTTCATTTTTTTTGAGACTGTCAACAAGTTTTTGTTGCGACTCTAGTTTAGATTGCAAAACAGCCACTTGTTTTTGCAAAGCTTCTACACTGTAGATTCGCTCATTACTTACAACTTTATTTTTCGGTGATGGGGGAGCTAAACCTAATTTGTCAGTCAGTACCTCTCCATTTTTAATGTGGAATACTTTTTCATGACCAATTTTAATAGAAATTGCACCTTGAGAATTTTTGGGGTCAGACAGAGCTTTTTTTAAGTTCTCTACTATCGTTGGTGTTAATAAGTTTTTAGAGGGTGATTCTCCCAATATTCCTTGATAAACTTTGCTAGAGCTAGAGTAAATATGAACATCCTTGCTGGGATCTAATCCTTTTTCTTTAGCTTTCGCATGAATGAGTTTGAGGAGAGATTCTAAAATGTCTAGATAATCTCGCTTAATTTCTTTCGCTTCACCATCATCAATCATTATTTTCGCCTTTGAGAATTGACTGTATTAACAGTTCAGGATTAATCGCTACTTCTGGCAAAACTATCCCACCGAGTTTATTAAGAACCTGTCTTCCTTCAACTTCAATGTAAGCAAATTCTCCATCAATCATCACTGTTATCGATGATGTATTTTTTTCAGCCTGAGATGGGACATAATCTTTCAGAACACCATTTAACACAAAAATATTGGCATCATCTGCATCGCTACTATAGACTTCCAGACACTTAGGAAGATAGTTAGCATCAAAAGGCAAGTTATCCCAACTATCAGCAGTGTTCAAAATTTCGCTTGGATATTTATCTGCGAGGGCTGCTATATCAGGAGGGAGTTTTGCAATTTGTTTTCTATCATAATCAGAGAACGGGTAAAACTTACTTGATGACATGAATTTTATCCTAAGTATTTTTGATGATTGAAGAAGGGAACTCTTAATAGGGAATAGGGAATAGGGAACAGATAAGAAACTAAAGTTTCAAAGTTTAAAGCTCAGTCAAAAAATGTTTTTTGAGATGCGTAACACGAAAAAAACAGTGTCATTATTTCAATCTCATGTTTAAAAAAATGAGTTTTCCTGTTCCCTCTTAAAAGTTCCTTGTTAAGAGTTAATAGTTCCCTCTTCCCCGTTAAGAGTTCCCTTTTTATTGCCTAAATCAAACTAGCATATTCTGATAGCTGCTCTTGAGTTTCTATCAAAGGCAACAATTTTAATGCCTCTGCCCGACGAATTCTCATTTCTTCATCTGCTGGAGGTTTCAAAATAGACTTCATGGCTAATGACTTTTGGAACTTATACCAAGCTTTTACACTCGCCGCTTCCGAATTAATCTCATGTTGAGGAATATGAATATTTTGCAAGATTGGTATACTTATCTGTCCGCGAGAACGGAAACCTGGGCTAATTATTACAGCTTTCCCCTCTGGTAAGGTATTAAATTGATTGATATCAAATAACTTGCGAGTACTGTTTTGGTCAGAATTAGAAATACTTGCACCGCCTTTTCCTCCTGATGAACGGGAACGTTGCTTGTATTTAATCTCTTCATCACCTAAGAACTTACTAAAACGTTCTGCTGCTACATCATCTTGAGGGTTAAAGAATGCTTTGGTAGCACATCCTCCAAATATGGCATTTGTTGTATTTTCTCCATAAGATTCAATTAGCATTGAGAGATTTTGTAAACCTAAGATAGAAATTAGTCCATCCTCCCGGTTTTGGTTCAACCAATCCACCAAGGCTGGTAAATATAATGTTGGTAATTCATCAATCCCAAGCACAAGAGGACAAGCGCGTTTATAGGCGACATTTCTACTTATTATTAAATGCAGAATGGAGACAAGCAACGGTGCAATTACATCACGCTTTTCTTTGTTCATCCCAAATATCACCATCTGCCGTCCTTTCAAGTCCAGTGGAATATTGGTTTTTCCGCAGAAAGCTGCCAATGCTGCCGGAACCATAAATCGGCTGAACAATCCGCTTGCTGTTCCCACAATACTAGCTGCTGTCTCTGGGCTACCAGCTACAGATACAAACTGAGCGAAAGCTTCCCTAACCATGAAATTCAGGTTCTCTACAATTTCCATACGCTTGACTAGCTTCGGTAATCCGAGAATTGCTTGGCACATCATGATATCTGGGTATTGTGTTCCTTTCGCCAGCATAAAAACTGCTTGCACCAGTTGATCTCCTGCATTGCTGAAGAAGCTATTTCCTGAATCATCCGAACCGAGTTGAAAGTTGCGGTTGAGTGTGATTGCCAGCTGCCGTGCCATTTCCGAATCTTCATTACTACGAAGAAAATCTATCGGATTGGCAACTGCCGACTCTGCAAAACCTGGAGCTAAAATGGTGACTTGATAACCACGTTTTAGGGCGTATCCTGCTAGTATTGGTGCTTGTCCTTTAGGTGCATCTGTGGCTGATTCAAGCTGTGCATACTTAAAATCATAAAGTGCTAAGGGGAATCCTTGATCTATTGCTGAACGAATCAACGGATTAATCATTGAAAATGATTTTCCACAACCTGGGCCACCACAAACGAAAATCCCCCGTTGCGCGTCTGGTAGGTAAAGTGTTGCTGGATCTTCGGGAATGCACGTTTTTCTGACACCATTGACAATTTCACTTTTTATATTCTTGGGAGTCCCCACGTACAGCGACACACGATTATGTTTACGTTTATTTATTTGTTTGCACGCTAGTTTCCGGGCTGCTGTCTTCTCTGTTGTTCCACCCCATCGGGCAGTAGCTAGTTTAGCAATACCTCCTTTAGCATCAATATATTTAGCCACCACAATTACTGCACCACAGGCTAGTAATCCAAGTCCAGCAGGTGAAATTAGTGCAGACTCAAGTCCTGGTGGAATGAATTGGTTAGCATTTACTTGCGTGTTGGTCGTTGTTGTCATTGTCCGCTTCCCACAATAACTAGATTATTTTCATTTACTGGTATCCAAGGCACTGGCCCAATAAAATAGGGCGTACAAGTTTTTTGCATAAAAGGAGGACGCGCACAGATCCGAAAGAATAAGCCAAAGTCGGCAGTCCCCTTGGATTCATTCACTCCGGTCAGCGCCACCTTAAAGCCACTACCATATACCAGCCGTCCTGTCGGTTCCTTCCCGGAATTGACCGCAGCCAAGAAACCATAACCGCCCGATACTTGCTGTGATGACCCAGAAGCCCAGCGCTTACCATATAATGCACCCTCTGAGCCGGAGAAATCGCCCATTTCTAGATATGAGCATTCTTTACCAGCAGAACAAGCACTAGGTACAGTTTTATCGCCCCTTACTACACT
The DNA here is from genome assembly GCF_009873495.1 of Nostoc sp. ATCC 53789. Taxonomy (GTDB): domain Bacteria; phylum Cyanobacteriota; class Cyanobacteriia; order Cyanobacteriales; family Nostocaceae; genus Nostoc; species Nostoc muscorum_A. The sequence continues at coordinate 148,766 of NZ_CP046706.1, forward strand.
GCCAGAGATAAAATAATTATTTCCAACCCTCGCATCACCTTTTTCAGAAGTACCAAGAACTACAGAAGCAATTCCCACGACACCAACGCCAGAATTAATTGCTTGAGGCATCTTATCGAAGGGTACTTGGTTTAATCCAGGGACTTGGTTAATATAACTTTGCTGCCATGATTTAAATTTCCCTAATTGAGCTTTGTCCAACCCAGGAATTGAATCAAGAGAATACTTATTTAGATCAATCTTATCTAATGTCAAATCTGCGGCTTGAGGATTTGAGGCTATGGCTTGAGAAACAGTGCTGCTACCCAGTCCGCGATTCTTAGAGAATAGAGCGGCTAGTGGGGGAACCTTAGATAGGTTAACCCTGCCCAGTTCGGGCATTGCTTTAACTAATGTTTTTGGCGTTTGCCATTGCATTAGCCCAAAGTCTTTGAGGGTGGGTTTAGTGGTTGTGGCTGTAGTGGGCAAAGCCACCGTGCCAATGGACTTTAAGCTCAAGGCAGACATCTTAAAGGCATCATCCGCATCACCCAGCATCACAACAGAATCAACTTTTTGTCCTGCTGTCCACGAGCGCGAGGGGTCGTATCCAAAAACTGAAATCAGGTTTTTAGGGATTGTTAAAAATCCTGGCTGCTGAACGGGCGGCAAGGTTTCCCATGTGATTTTCGACCAGTCGGGGGCAACCGTTTTGTACAAGCCTTGAGAATACTCAATTGTCGGGGTAGTTGTCGGTGTCTGCGCGATCGAGGCGGAAATTGGAGCCAGGGTAGCCAACGCAGTCAGTAGAAAAGTTTTAGATTTCATCATTTTGTTTTAAGTAATCGGGATATTGTTGTTTCATCTTCATTTCTAAGCAAATACAGAGAATTACCTATTTCTTTACGAATAAATTTTCAGAATTTGCTCACAATTGCCCCCATTCAAGTAATTGGTGAAAGGTTTTAGCATCGACTTTAGAAAGTGAAATTGCCTCCTCTCTACTCTTGCCACGCCGCAATAGTTTGATAGCATCTTGCACCTTGTTCCATGTGGTAGATCCGGGTCGAACCTCACCTTTCCGCCCAGCCTCTGCTAGCCCAAAAGCGAGAGCATTAGCATCGTTCCTCTGAATTGCACCGTTTAGCGTAGTCCCAGGATTGGGGCGTAAAACGGCAACAGGTTGAGGCGAGGGCTGCGGGAAGTCTGACGGCACTGATTGCGGTTTTTCAACTGTTAGGGGAAGTGGCGATAGTTCCGGGCTAATTGGCAATGGGCGATCTGAGTCAGATTTAATCACCAAACTCGTGTAAGCTGGGTTGCCACTAGCGGGAACTATCTTGAATTGATATTGCTTTTCATTAGTAAGTAATGTAATTTGAGTGCTTCCATTGCTGCTAGAGGTAACAGGAAACTTGATCGGGTCAATCTGGCGAAGAAAGATTACAGTTGCTTTACCTCCTACACATTCAGAATCGTTGGACTGCTTTGGGCATAAACCACCGTTTGAAGTAAAAGTAATTCTAGAGGGGTCGCCAATCCAAACTTGTTTGATTGTTTCACCTGTAGGCATCAAATTAATAGTCAGTCCATAACCTTTCCAAATTTTCAGTTCCAGAAAATTAGAATCAACATCTTGAGAGTAAACAGTTCTAACACTTCCAGCTAAAACCTGATGAGAGTTAATTAACAATAATGTTGCAGCTAGGGCTAGAATCTTTTTCATAACGAAATCGTTTGATTAACGAATACCTGTACTGTCTGACCAGCATCAATCACGAACACTTTTTCTTGGCTATTTAATTGCCCAGACCGACTTTGATTAGATGCTTTAATACCTTCGAGAACATTGTTAAATGCACCTTCACCAAAAGCAGAGGTGATATTTTTATCATCATTAGTAGTTGTAGTACTAGAAAATCCATTAGTATTAATGTTGGTCTGACTTCTTGGGCGATTCTGGATCTCAGCAGCCTTGGCAACACCGGCGATTACGGCCGACATCAAATCACCTCCTAAATTACTACCTTTGCGAGATTCGGCTTTGAGAAAACTGCCGTTCTTCGACATAATTAAAACGGCGTTTTCTGGCAGTTTCTTTTCTTGGGTGTTCCCTTCGGAATTAATTAAAACTGAAACCCCGCGCAATTGGGCAAATCCTGAGCCATTTGAATTAGTCAATTGAGCTACCAGATAAGAACCTGTAGGTAACACTTCACTACCATCTGATGCTTTCAATGGGAGGGATATTTTAATCAGGTAATTTTGACCGATATCATCATTAGTCCCCCAAAATATTGGTGTCTCTAGCCGTCCTTCTGTAGTACTACCAACTAAAATACGCTTTGTATTATAATCAGTTGTTTGTGCAGTAGTTTGATTTTTAATTTCTGTACTTGACCCTATTCCCCCTTTTATCCCACTGGGGTTTAATTGTTCATCATCAGAGTTGACTGAACTACTGAAACTACCAACGTTTGCAACAGCAAGCCATTGTTGCATCGGGTCTAGAGGTTGAGTTTTTACAGCCGAACTTGCATTGGGGATTACTCGTGCTACTTGTTTTGGTTGAGGTTGAGGTTGAATAACTGGCAACGAGCGTCTAACCGATGTATTAATTCTCGGTGGAAAGGGATTTCTAGAAACTGTTACTGGTTGTGTACGCTGAGGTATTGTTCTTGTCGGTGGTGGAGCTACCGTCACAGGTGTGAATGTGGGACTAGGTGCTGCTGTTGCTTCTGCTTTTTGATCGCGGATTTTCTTAAATTCCACATTCTGGCTAGTCAAAGCTAAAGCTGTTTTATTTTGTCCAGTCTCATCCTTGACTGGTTCTTCTATTGCTTCAAGACTTATTTTTGGTGATTCTATTTTTGTAGTAGAAAAGTTCAGGGCATTCATAGAACCATTAATTAGTCCGCCAACAATCATTATAAAAATCAATATTATCCCACCGATAACAGCCATCTTTAAAAGTGGGTTTTGCGGAATTGTACGAGTAGTTGTGATTTCTTCTGGTTCAGGAGCTTCTGTATCAGCTAAGGATTGAAGCTGAATACTTACCCCATTCATCGCGGCGAAATCTTTATCTTTCTTATCCAAAGAACCTGGGTTAGCTAGGTTATTCTCTACTCTCTTGTCTGACTGTTCTTTTGCTAAAAATTCTGCTTCATCCTCTAGGGGGTGAACGTTTCTTTCATTTACTGCTGGAGATTCTTGCGTTTGTGTCATAAATTCAAATCTTGAATTTTATATATTTCTAAACCTGCTTTGCGGGCACGATAAGCTGTTTGTTGAAACTCAGATGAAATCTGCGGTAATGTCGGTGTGTCTATCACTTTGACAAAAACACTTTTGTTAAACCCTATTGGTTCTCCAACCAGATTATTACCCTGAAAAACTATTACTTCCCCTACCATATCTACTTGAAACTTTCCTGATTTTACTTTTTTAGGTTCGCTAAGTAAACTGATTTTTAAAATTGATTGAGTCGTACCATTAAATACATCTGGTGGTGTGAGATTTCCTATTTCTTTCAGAAACTCAGCACGGAAATCTTCTGATAACGCAAACCCTGTAGCCCATACATTCGTTGTAATTTTGCTATTCCCTGTTTGCACACCCACATCAAGCTTTAATTTTTTAATAGGGTCTGCATCGTAGTCACCAGTCACTTTTGGCAATGTATTCCAACTCAGTAACCCTGTCATTGTCTGCCCGACAAAATACCTGATGGCTTGAGGCGATCTCGACTCACTATGTATCGCGCTAACTCTTATAGATTCTCCATCATTTAATTCTACTAATGTCGGTGCTTTCGAGTTAGCTATAGTTCCGACTCTCGCAAAATTTATGATTTCTATTAACAGTAGTAGGCTCAGTAATACTGCATTCCCTATCAAAAATATTGGAGTGAAATTTAATTCTTTTTTTTCTAGTAGCCTCATTTTCTTAATCCCACAGAGAATTTAATTCCACTAGTAAAAGCTGTGAATACTGACATCCCCCCTCCTGTGCCAATGGCTACTGCAAGTAATGGCGAAAAAATTGCTTGTATTAGTTGCATCAACAATGGATTGCTTGAAGGTTTGTCAACTATCGCACTCGCAACTATACCTACTATTATCGAGTATGAAATTAGTATTAGTGTCAAACCTAGCCAACCGGACAACCAGGCATAAAGAGGCTTGCTTTCAAAAGGCAGTAAAGATAATGCCAAGAATATAGGTGCAACGTAAGCAACTAACAAAAAGGATAATTGCACTATATATTGGAAACCTGCGGATAAACCACTCAGGATCACATAAACAAGACCTTGAATTGCACTATTGACAAGTTCACCACCAATATCCAAAGGGTTCCAGCTTCCCGTACCTGAAACAGTTCCCCTTTTCTCTCTGGCTTCGCGCGCGTCTGATTGAGCTTTTTCTATACTCTCTTTGATGCAAGTTTGTCTAGGATTTGTTGTGTTGCCCTTACTATCCGTTTGAGAAGTTTCAAGTTTTTCGCATTCAGTCAAAGCTGTCTGTGTAGCTAAAATGAAACTCTGATCTGCATTCACATTCCTTATAGCATCTTTCAGCTTTACACCGTTTCTAGTAATACTTAGGATACTCCTGTTTAGATTAGCCGACACATCCTTGAGAGCGATTGTGGTATTAGCCAATAAAAAACCATTGTTAGTCAGCATTATAATTACTAACAAGGGAAAAACCATCTCACTTACAAAATTGTAAGAAAAACCTTCTTCAGCGAACTTTCTATACCAACCCAAGGAGGCAAAGCTGACTAAAACTACTGCAACCAACATTGATACAGCCACAACAGCTATATAAATAGAACTTGTCCCAGATGCTAGCTCTGCCCAATCATTAGCAAAAGATTTGACAATCAAATCTGCCCCATCAATAGCACCATCAACGATCTCACCTGAATTAGTAGTACCCGTATTTTGTCCAGGTTGCTGACCTGTTGATTGAGCTAAAAGAATAGTTAAAAGCATTTTATTTAATCAGCTATTTTATTAAAAAGGGGGAAGGGGGAAGGTGGGGCCCTCTCTGGGGATAAGGGGCGGGGGGAAAGGAAAGGAAAAAAAGAGTAAAACTTTTCCCATACGATGCAAAGCAAGTATTTTAAAATATGGAGAATATTACAAGAGATAATACTCACCACGTAGTGCGATTGCAGCGTAGAACCACTCTTACTCCATTATTTTTAAATATGTATCGGGCTTCTTTTCCCCTTCCCCCTCTTTATTGATTTTCCCAAAAAGCATCATTGACGGCAGCAGAATGCAATATTTGTCTAGCTGCTGCATTAGATTCTTGCTGCTCAAGTCTTGCTTGTTCATCCATACGGCTAGAAATATCAGCAAGATTAATATTTGCAGCAGCTAATGAACGGGATTGTTTCTGAGCTTCTGCATGAATTGATTTGCTAACCACAGCCGTTTGTAAATTTTGGACAGCCATCTTTTTTAAGATGTCTTGGGTGATAACATCCTGCTGGGCAGCATCAGCGTTATCTGAAGATTGCGAAATCGCATCATTGGTTATTTGGGCTTCTTGAGCTTGTACTCTTTGACCCTCTCCACCTAATACTGATTGAGATTGACCGCGAGTGTATTGCTGATTCCATTCTCTAATAGCATCCTGGGCTTGAATCCGAGGGTCTAATACTAGTAATTGAGTTTCTTGCTGTTGTAAAACTTCCTCAATGTTCTTGCCAGCTTTTAAAGGATCGGGAATTCCTAAATCACCTACACTAGATTGAATTGCCTGATTTAATTCCGCTTCCAGCTTTCCTACAGCTTTAGTAAATTCTTTTTGATAGCTATTTATGTAAGTTTGTAAGCTATTGTAAATTTCTTGAAATTGCAGCAAAAAAGATTGATTTGAATTATTGCTAGATTCGACATTAGCTGCATTGGCTGGAATACTAGAAAAATAAATTTGAACTACTACCCCTGAGATCACGATCAACTGGTTGAAATTCTTCATATAAATTCTCCAAACGAACTACAAAAGGGGTTTTTGCACAATACGAACTAACAGTTGCTTGTTGATTTTTCAAATCAAAAGAAACAGCTTTAACCAGCAATGACTCAGGAGGATAATTAGCCTTTGATAATAAACTTTTAAAAAAACCATTCTCATAAACCACAGTATTTGGTGGAAGAGTAGAAACAGGCTTGTTGTAAAGTAAAAGATATCTACTGTCTACTTCGTATTGAGAATTTATTCCAGGCTGCTTTAGTCCGGGAGTCACTATATTATTGTATTTGAGGTTTCTCAAACTCGGACTCCGTTTAACTGCATCCTCTCCCATTTTCATATACACTTTACAATTATTTTCTTGACTAGCAATAAACTTCTCATATTTCGCTTGATTGTCTTTCCATACTTGAAAACTTCCAATTGATACTACACCTGCCAATATTGCCAATAAAATCTTGTTTTGAATTAATAATGCAAGAATTTTCATAATGGTTTCCCTTGCTTAATGCACTCAACATAATACTTTGAAAATTCTGCCACCCAAGTGAACTTATCATTGTAATTTTTTTTAAACTTGTCTCGTGATTCTTGCTCCTCCCTACCATTCACAACCAAACCCAAAAGGGGAGATGAAGGATAATAACGGCATCTTATATATTTATTGTTGTAGTCCAACAGCCATAACGTATATAGCTCTTGGATGTTTGGCATGAAAGTTTCATTTACATCTATAATTTCTCTCGGCATACCAAGCAATTCCGAAAAACTTCTCGCTGCCCCAGGGACAATTCGCCCGATTAATCGACAAGGCATATTTTGTAATATTTGTTCCCCTGCTTCTGATTTGGCAATCGAAATCACATCTTGAGCAGCTAGAGCAATGCGACATCCTGATTTCCGAGCCGTAGCACATTTACGGCCTACTAACCGAGATAACGACGGGAACCGTAGCAATACACTCGCCTCATCCATGAAAAACATACTGTTTGTCGATGATAGTGATTGTCTCGATGCCGCAATATACGCTGACATCCCGAACACCTCTGCTTCTCTATCTGATTGCAGATTCGTTAATGCAAACGTAATTAGCTTGCTGTCTGTTTGGAAAGTTGAAGGTTTACAAATTGCATTTCCTATTGAGCTTGCTTGCCAGTACTGTAGTCGTAAGCGTATATAATTGAGCGCCTTATCAACATTCTCATCCTCATAGCCTAAATCAATACAATCGGCACAAAAAAACTGTTCCATATCAACTAGAGTCGGCGTGTTATCCCACTCTGGGGTTCCGATTCCTGCTGAGTGTGCCAACTCAAAACGTCGTTCAATATCTGGATTCTCGTAAAAAGCTTTTGTCCCTAAAGGTATCAACGATTCTATTGTTTGAGCAAGGAACCCCTCAAACTGCTGTGAACCCAGAACCAACTGCAACACTATTAGATTTACATCATTGCGATGTGCTTTTACCCTGTCTTCTCTTTGTTCTAATGGGATTTTTGATAAATCTAGCGGCTGAACAATATTATTTGATTGTCTGGAGATATCAAAGTAGAATCCGTTGTAGTATGGCGTAAAATCTCCGAAGGTTCCTGAACCGTCATCGTTTGGCAAATCTATAATTAATACCGACATATCTTTTGCCAAGCACTCCGCAATAATTGACGATACTAATACTGATTTCCCACTCCCTGTAGTCCCAATAATCATTACATTTTTCGTTTTTGAGAAATCTATCCAAACTGATGAGTGCCCTTCATCTGCAATCAATTCAAAGCCTTTTTCATCGGCTTTCATATTCTGTATTACTGGCGTTAATCCGATTATCTCGCTCGTGAAAAATGTTGTCCGTCTGTTGTAAGGGCTGGTTAGTTGGGGTTTTTGTTTTATCAGTAAAGTATCTAACCAGATAGACCATGCATACTGGGTTTCACGTATTAACTCCGTTGGCTGATTTATATAACCTGAAATCAGTCTGCAAGCATCATCAATTTCTTCCAGCGAGTTGCGGTATACAAGAACAATTAATGCTAGATTTTCTGGCGTGTCACCTGTGTATAACTGCTTTTGGGCGTTTACAGACCATTCAGTATTAATCTGTGATGCTACGTCTATAGTTTTTTTGCTGGCACTAATTTCCGCATGACGCGAACGCCTAGTTATTAACTGTTGAGTTAGCCTAGTCAGTTTTTGATCGGCTGGGCTGATTTCTGTGATGATTTCAACATCATAAATCACTTCACGCGAAAACACATTCCATAAAAAGCGCACCTGATCCCTAGTAGAAGCAAATGCTTCTGGTTTTTGAGCCAGCGTCATCACTCCTACATATTTTTTCTCTTTATTTTTACTTGGTAGGCATACCCATTGCCTATCAGCGTAGGGAATCCCATTGTTTAAAAGTACTGAAGTCGCGTGTAATTGGTCAATATATTGTGATTTTAATGGTGACGCTTCGTTAATTTCTTCCCTCAAACCCGATTCATCAAATACTAGTGTATGTGGCACTTTTACACTTTTCGCTCCCAGGCAATAAGTTAAATCATTCCATAGCTCCTTTTCTGTTTTCGGTGATGGGAATAATTTCATTTCAGATAATATCTGCTGATGTCTCAATGATACATTTATTGCTTTTTCCAGAATCTGGATTAAATTTTTCTTTGTCAGTTCAGTTGCCCCCGTTGGTGTAAACCGACGCTGTAAAAAATTCGCCAGCTTCACTATCGCTCTATCTACAGCATCGCCTCCCTCTGTCCCTCCTGGTTTAATAGTGAAAGTTGTATAAATGTTCAATTTTATATTTTTACGCTGCCGTCGCCGCGACAGTTCTTGCATTCTCGCTACTTGCCCCCAATCCAGAAACTCACTTTCAGGAGATACTGGATTTGTTAATCTCTCTCGATATGCTTCAAATACTTCTGATTCATTACATAAAGAAGACCAGCGAAAAGTAAATTTTTCTCCCTGGGGAATTTCTTTGCAACCATTCTCAAAAGCTTTCGCTATTGCTTCTACTTGTTCATCCGAATTAAACAACGGATGAAACCCTGTGCAGCTATATCCAAATACTAATTGTAAAGTATTATTCGTGTCACTTACTTGCTTTTTACTTAACAAATACGCCCCAATATTATAGCTGCCTTTTTTCAATCTAATTATTGTGGTCAAATCCAAAAAATCTTCAAAAGCCGATACTTTTTTGACATTTGGAGAATTCTTAATTTTCACCATGATTTAGGAATTTTTTTAGAGCCTGCTCTTTTCTTGTTTTGAGGAGAAGAGTATTTGACGTATCCTCTAGACCATATTGGAACACCTGGGAACACTCTAGACCAAAATAAATAAGGTCGTTTCCCTGATAAAACTAAAGCTGTAGCACTTACCCAAACACCTATCAATATGCTCCATATCATTCCTATGCCAAATAAGAATGCTATGAAAAAACCTACTCCAAACGAAACTAAAGAAATCGCAAACTGAAAACCAGTCAAAATCCCTATTGAGGCATTTTGACCTAAAGATTGATTAACTTGTTTAATTTGTGGTTGTTGTTTCATAAAATAGGAAATAGAGAACGGGCAATAGGGAACAGAATTAAGGATGAGAAAGGAGTGACTAAAAAGGAGGACTGGGAAGGCTGGAAAACATTTTCTTCCCCTGCTCTTTTAAAAAGACGTTCATTAAGTGTGTTCCCTGTTCCCTGTTCCCTGTTCCCTTTTAATTAACAAGCTGCTGTGACACCAGCAAAAAGAATGTTTTGGGCGATGAATAACACCAAAGTCACAAAAAATATGCCTATAGGTTGTTGCACTATCTGCGTTACTTCTTGTCCGTCTCCCAGTGCATTAGCCACCTTCACTCCAGACGCTACGAAATAAACGAATAACATCACTGTTATTGCGGCGTTTATTACTGCGGGTAAGGCGTTAATAGAGGCATTTCCTGTAGCAGCTGCTGTTCCAAACATACACGTCAATGCAATTTGTGTTGGGTCAAATAGTCCAAACGCATGGGCTGGCATTGTTTGAAAAGCCACAATCAACGTTGTCCCAGCTGCATATATCTGATATTGGTATTTCAAACCTACTTTGCCAATCAGCTTGGCAATTACCTGATTCTTAGTTTTAGCTCTTTGGCGTGACCCGTGTTCGTTTCTATTACTTACCAAAACAATCGCTCCTTTGTTTGTCATAAATAGTCAGATAAGTCTAATTGTGTTACCTCGAAACTTAAGAGAAGAATACATTCGTCAGAATCAAGAGTATGGCGATTCATGTCCTTGGTTCCATAATTTATCCCTTCATCCAGAGAATAACTTTTGACATTACGCATCTATAACCGCTACTTAATATTAACGATTGCCAAAAAATAGCAGTGCCAAATTACAACACTAAAGTAGAATTTCTTTGAGATAAATATTCACCATATTTATTTTCTTTCTACTGTTAGTGACTGCATCATACTATCACATCAACTAAACCTTGAGACAAACTTAACAAGCTTTTTTGTGAACTTTTTTCACAGGATGTAAGACAGAATTCAAAGATTATCGTCCTACTTTATTCAGTTATTCATTGATGAGCTTACTCAATAATTAATTTCTCTCTCTCTAATCAGCCTTTTGATTGTAGTTGATAGACTTGTACCCCAATCAGAGGCGATTTTCTCTAATCTTTCACGTTCAAACTCATCTAGATAAACTGGTAGAGAAGCTTTTTTCTTTTTGGAATTCTTCATAGATAACTTGTCTCTTACTTTTGACATATTATGCTGATTTATCGATTTTTTAAGCTAAATATTCTGACTTCTATAATGTTTTTATGATATTATTACAATATTACTTTATTCTCAGGTTATGCGATTACACCCATACTTGTAGGAGCATATTATAAGGGGAGTCAAATTATGCGTTCCAAGTCAAATAAACATAATTCTGCCAGTGTTACACTTCGCGTAGAACCAAAATATGTGAGTGATTTAAAGCTCTATTCACAGGTGGTTGGAAGAAATCAGTCTGAGATTCTGCGGGAATTGCTTATATCTGCCCTCAACTCCATCCCTGAACATCAAAGAAGAGCTATGGAAATTATTGCTCAGTGTAGAACCTCTAACTAATTGCCAATTCTCACTTGTAGCTCTACTACAACCCTCCTAAGAAAGTGAGGGTTTTATTATTAGTTAAAGGGAAGGGAAAGGGAAAATTCCATCCTTTCCCCTTTACACCCGCGCCTCATCCCCAGGCCCCACCTGACCCTTTCCCCACAAATACCAAGAAGTCTATAGCATGAATCGCTTTGACAACATGAAAAACAAAGCGAAGCTTCAACTTACTCAAATACTTTACAATAGGTGTGAAACTGTCAATTCCTCTCCAATTCACTCGATGTTGTTTCATAACTATACGAGTGTCGCAAAGTTTAGTTAATTTCAAACTTGATGAATAGCCCCTTTCCTTTATCACCTCCCCAAAAAGCAATCGAGTCATTATTAGCATTGCGAGATTACTACGCACCTCTTGTAGAAGAGTACGAAAAATTATATACCCTAGCCAAAGCCAATCTGACTCATGTAGAAGCTCTATTATCTAACTGGTCTTTGGCTGAGGAGGTGGCTAATGAAGAATTCACCTCTGAAAAAGGAAAAAACTTCTTCTTATTCTTAAGTGAGGAATCTGTTAATGACGATGTTGAACCTATTACCCATCTTGAGCTAGACGATTCACAGGATACATCAACAGTCGCAACACAATTGCTTGAGTCCACTCAACAAAACATATTCACACTTATACAAGCTTGGTCAGGTGAAGAATCTGATGCAGCTACAGATACTTCAGCACTCCTAGAGCCACCTATAGAAACATCAACTCAACAGCGACTGCAATATGGAACCGAGACGGTCATCCTGCCTATTTTCAAATCCCTGTCTCGCCTGGAAGCTATTGAACAGGTATTGGCAGAACACATTGGCACAATTGTTCACATCGATTTTATTGTCAAAACACTTTATGGGGAGTTAGAGCCAGATGCCTTCAAGCTCATCAAAGGCAGAGTTCAATCATCCCTCACTCATGGCAAGGAAACTAACAAATGGTTCAGTGTCCCTACTAAACCGGGATGTTATACTCTCTCTTTAACTTTGCTACCCAAACCGGAGACGAAAAATTCGTCCACCAGAGTCAAAGGCAAAAATAAGAAACAAGTTTTGCCGCCCCAGCCCAAAGACATACCAATGCTCGAAGAATTTCAGGGTCAGTTTTAATTGATGCACTAACAACTTTTCTAGAAAATAATTCCAGTAAAGTTTTCGGGGTTTCAGAAATTACCAACGGAATCTATGGCGAACTCACTGCGACTGAGATTAAAGAAGTGAAAAACAAGGTATTGAATGAGTTATCACGGGGTCATCGCACAGGGCGATTCACTAGGGTTCCTGAGCAGATTGGTTTTTATACCTGGGACTTAGAGTTGCTCAACAAGTAGAAACGATTAATTATCGAACAGAATTCAGGAGTCAGGAGTCAGGAGTCAGAATTCAGTTGGGTATTCTGTTGATCCGGTATTTAATGAATTAGGCGATCGCATCCAAGATAATCAAGTTCAGGGCATCCAGTCGTTGGAAATCTCCGTTGGGCAAGTGATAGCCTACCGCTTGATGATGGTTTTCCCTATGTTGATAAAGCTACTTATTTATGCGGATATTTGAAGTAGCGTTAAAAGTAATTCCACGCATTGGTGATGAAAAGAAACGCCTGACTGAAGAAAAAGCGTTATTAGATTTGTGGTTGGCTATGGATGAAATCAAAGCGAAAGTGTCTTATGTGCAACCTGAGCTATCCTTAAATTATGGACAAATGAGTTTTAATTTAGAGATTGATGATTGGGGGCTGTTCACCGTTAACAGACAACTGTTAACCGTCAACTAATAATTACAGGAGATAATCAAATATGAAGGTTAGAGGGATAAAACGTGGTCAAAATATTGAAATTCTAGAACAACTTAATAATATTCCAGATGGGACAGAGATAATCATAGACGTAGAATTTATTGCCAATCAAATTATAGAACCACAGCCACTATTAACAAACGAGGAGAGACTAGCTAGACTCAATCAATTATTTGGGGTTTGGAAGAACCAACCGGAATTAGGAGAAATATTTACAGAGATTGACCAACAGCGCCATGCTTATAAAGGCAGAACCATAGACTCACTTGATAATCAGGATTTAGGCTAATGTATCTGCTAGATACCAATATTTGCATTGCACTGCTGAACGAAAATCCCCAAGCTGTTACTAAATTTAATCGCTTTTTCAGTCAATGCTATCTCTCTATCATTGTAGTTGCAGAACTATATAAAGGCGTTTATTGTTCTCAACAGGTGGCCAAAAATCTAGATATATTAGCGCAGTTTACTGAATTACTACCAGTAGAACCATTTGGAATAGAAGCAGCTATCGAATTTGGCAAGATTCAAAGCGAACTCAGAAAAATTGGGAAACCAACCGGAGAATTTGATGCTTTGATTGCTGCTGTAGCTTGTTCTCGTGACGATATTCTTGTTACTAACAATATCAAAGATTTTATTAATATTCCCAACTTAAAATTAGATAACTGGTTAGAAAGTTGAAAAACCTGCGTGAATATTCTTGGAAAATTAGTTACACCAGCAACACCCACAACACCATCACTGATTTTTACATTCCTGCTTTAGAGTGCGCCATTCAATATGACCGTAAGGCACGTTTTTTTTAGCAGACCATGCACGCCGTAAAACTCTTCAAGACCGCAAAAAAACGCCCAATCGCTTGTTACAGTTAATACTAACTTGCCGGCTGATATAATCCCGTATTTTCGTTAAATTCCCACCCCAACCCTGCTCTATCTTTGCCCTTACACCATGCTACAAAAAGCGGTGGGGGAAGATTAATTCGCTCCTTGCGTACACTTTCTTCACTTACACCAAGTCTCTTGGCTAAACCTTCTTCAGTTAACGGTTGCATTCGGGGAGTATGCACTTTGAAGGATGAATTATTGTAGTACGATTTCTGTCCCCGCTTTTGTTGGTTGTTGAGATAGTCTTGAATTTTAATGATCGCCTCAGCCAACTGTGTCATTCGGGCTGCCATCTTTTCAATTTTTTGTTCTAAATTGGCGAGATTATCAATTGCTGTGGTTTGGTTGCTATTAGATTCATTTGAAAACTCTGACTCGAGCTTATCAAGTCTTTCGCAAATAGCTCTTATCGTTTCATTAGTCGGACTGCTGTGATTTTTATTACTCTCAACCAAGTACTTCTCTACACTTGCCTTAATCTTTGAATCTAGGCGTTCGTCTAAATCGTTACCACCTATTGCATCAACATTATCTTGGGAATCGCCTAAGTAGAGATCGATAAATTCGAGCAGCGTGGCTGTTGCTGTTGTGCCTTTCGAGTTGCAACAGGCGATAAACTGCTCCCACTTCCTTTGGTCACAGTTGAAAGATGCTAATTTTTTTTTCCGCCCTGTATTGCTCATGGAAAGGGTATCATCTAGGTAAACTTCGACTGCCCACGCTTATTAAATCGTGTAATTCATCATGATGAATTACCTTGATAGTATCATCGCCAAATGTGTCAGCGCATTCTTCAAGCGATGGTTTTTGTAAAGAGATGCTACTGCCAACGGCTACCATTGGCGATCAAAAATTATCTCAGGCTTAAACACTTGCAGGATTCCTTTATCTAATTTTTGCTCATCGAAACAGTGCTGAGTACCTAGTTAGATTCCTAAGTAAGAAAGCAATAATTGCATCCAGTACAGTCAGTCTGTACCCCTACGGGGATCTTGCTACGCATAGCGTCTCTAAAAGTTGCCCCTGCTTTTAAGCCCTGGTGTCTATTAAAGAATTAATTGTCAGTTTTAAATAATTAGTGTCCAAACGCATCGGAGAAAAGTTTGAGTTTTTGGGGAGCAAGTTTTACCCGTTTCTTGAAGAATTTTTTATAGAGCAATCAAACCACTCTCAAAAAATAAACTGAAAATGACTCTATAGTTTTATGTCGTTATAGCGATGAAAAAGCGGGCTATTCCGATAAGCTTGATTTGGCATGAAAGCAACAGAAGCAGGGAAGAATTTTGTACAAGTTTCTTAAAATAAGCACCTTTTCCCGTTTTCTTTAACCCAAACCTACACCTGTAATATTTATGTAGTAAACTGTTAGAAGTATGCTCTTTGACCTGTTGTATTACTGATTAACTATAAAGTCATTATTGGTTTATTTTTTCACCTATTTTTAGGTTTTTCTTTTAGAGGTGTATTTTTAGGGGGAACCACAAAAAAAGATACCAGCCTTGTTCTTAATTGCTCGTTGTGTGGCGTGGATCTGGATCGTACTTTCGTATCTTTATGAGCGGGTCTGCATAGCTGCGAAAATTGCACCCCGTAGCAATTCCTGTCCCGTGGACTGGGATAATAAGAACAGGGCGGGGTGTTGATGGGACAGCAACCTTGAAAATTGATAGGCATGGTCAAGCAAAGATTCTGTCTTTGCAGGAAATCCAACTTCTGTTCTCGCAGGGGGTAGACTCGCTACGAGACAAAGCGCTGTTTGCGGTGATGCTTTACACAGCGTGTCGAGTGAACGAAGCAGTGACGTTGCTTAAGCGCGACGTATATGATGCCAAAGGAAAAGTCAGAGCCAAAATCATCTTTCGCAAAGGTAACACGAAAGGGAAACTGGCTACCCGTGCCATCCCGGTAATTCAAGAATTGCGAGTCAGGTTGCAAGCATATAAACCGCGTGATGATTCTCCTTGGCTGTTCCCTGGAAATGCTGACCACTCAAGAGCCAATAACCACCTGCACCGGGATTCGGCATTGTGGATATTGCGAGTCGCTTGCAAAAAAATAGGAGTTGAAGGCATAAGCTCTCACAGCTTTCGGCGCACAGCACTCACCTCGATGAGTAATGCCGGAATTCCCTTAAGAGTGATTCAGGAAATCTCTGGGCATCGCACGTTGGACGAGCTGTACAAGTACCTGGAGGTGAGAGAAGATCAAGTATTGGGAGCGGTATCATCTTTAGCACTACTTGCTCCGGTTGATGAAGACGACTTCGGGAAATCCTGGTTAGTCGAAGTGACCGATAATTCAGTAAAGAAAAGGCATTGACCCCATTTTACCAAAAAATCGATTTAGCAAAGCAGCATCAGCGCAATTGCTGAAAGCAAAAGTAGAAATTGCTTCAATGATGCGGTTAGTTATGACGAAAGTTTAGGAGAACTCCATCGGCAACACCTCTTCACTTAGCAAGGCATAAAATTCCGGGACAAGAGATTCCACAAGTCGCAGTTCACTCGCTGCGATCGCCTCAAGCTCCAGCACCGTCTCCCACCGCAAATCACTCTGCCATCGTTTGAGAATGCCTTTAATTGCGTCCACTCCACGAGAAATGCCAGAGCGAAGTATTTCTACGCAATGGAGTAAGGTAGTGCGAACGGTCGGAGGCGACTCAAATTCGGTAGTATCCTCCCCTTGCCAATGGGAGTTCCCTATAGCATTAGGGGGGGGTGTGGATACGGCCTGCTGATTGGGGGTTACACTATACGCAGCAGGGGTTTGAGCAGCATAATAGGTTCGATTTTCTTTTTGATTACGCTTTTCCACGCGATGAGCAATTACATGCATTGCAAATTCTAATTCCTCTTTAGATAAAGAAAAAAGTTTCACTTGTTGACCGCGCTTGCCCTGCTTGCGGAAAGTCAGTTTTAGCCCCAGCTGCTCTACTAAAGTAGCTAGCAACCAAATAGGTTTACAGTCTAGGGGAATAGTAAACCCAAGAATTGCTTTGACGTGAGCAGCACAATGTATAGCGATCTCCGTCATCTTGAGCAAAGTGGGGTCATCGGCGGTAACTTCATCACCCTTCATTAAACTTAAGAGAATTTGATGCAGTCCCAGGTTAAATCTAGCCAGCCACCGTGCGGAATAATTGCCCCAATCGATGCACAAAGGTAGATTGTCGCGCTCGGTGCGGTCTTTTTGGGTGACAATTGTTGGTGGTGTAGGATAACTTTGCCCGGTTTTGGGGTCAGTAAACGATTCTTCGGGTGGGGCTAAAATTGCCTCAAGTCCAGCGATCGCTCTAATTAATCGACCACCTTTATCCATTTCTACGAGCGATTCGGTTACTTCGATGCCGTAAGAATCAGAAATGCGGAACTTTTCACATTCAAAAATTTCATTAGGGTCAAGGTAATCTTTGCTCTGACGGGCACGGTACTCGCTCAAAGTAATATTCTTGGCCTTGGCAACAGCCGAATTGTGGGCACTATCCAAAGCTTGTGCTGCTGCTTTTAGACTTTCAAGAGATTGAGGATCTGAATCACTGCCCACATATATAAATGTATTGCCCATTTCGGTGAGGAGCGATCGCAAGTCATCACGCAGATTATTCAGAGAATAGTGGCGGTTAGCCATAATTTGGCAGTAAGCCTCAAGCGCCCAATCTTTCTCTGCGCCCCGCTTACCCGTTTCTCTGTCAATTCGCAACAGAAAAGCGGTCATTTCATTGGTTTGGAGCAAGCGCTCTTTAATCTTAGTAGCATTGGTATCCTTGTAACCAAAGGGAGGACGCTTTGCCACCCAAATATGAAACGGGACTTTTGGACGATAACGGTAAAGCTGTTGGGCGCATTCAGTAGCAGTTTGGGAAACGCCGTGAAACACACCAAATACTAAGTCAAAATGATACTCAGAAATATCGACACCAGTACCGAGACTGGGAGAGGCGAACAAGGCATCAAAGTTTTTGACGGCGTTGGTGATATCTTTGATGAAAGCGACATTCTCATCACTGCCAGAATTGTCAGAGTGAACCGACCAGATACGCCATGAAGTCCTACGGACTGGGCAAGGGGTAAGGGGTAAGGGGGAAAGGGTGGAGGAATCTGTTAATTCTTCCTTTACCCCTTCCCCTTTAACCTTTTCCCCGCCAAGTTCACTTGGCGAACTACTAGATTCTTCGTAGTTGATAGTAAAGGATTTGTCGAGTTTTTTGATGAAACGCTTACTGTCACTAGCAACCATAACTTTTTCTCCAAGCATCAACGCTGCCGAGATTTGGGCGACTATGGCGCTTGAATTATCCCCCTCGTACCAATAAATTGTGCGTGAACCGTTTCGCCACTCGTTTTTAATGATGTAAGGTACTTCACCGAGTGGTCGCATGGAGCGGAAGAAATCCACAGTCAGGTCATCCATGTGTGCATCAGCGATGACGACCAGTGGCGCATTGTATACTATATATTCCAGTACCTCCAAAATGGCGGCGCGATGCTGTTTGCAAGTATTACTGTGTAGTAAGTGAGTGAGGTATTGGCAGGTTTCATCTATAAATATGCAGCCGTAGGTGAGAGACTGAGTATTCAGCTTATGCAAGCTGTCGATAGTAATACTAAGGGCTTGAGCCTGGGCTAAACCTGTGTAACCCAAGTCTGAATACATTGCCGTCTGCAAACGTTCGGCAAGATTTTTCAACAAGTTAACCCGATGTCCATTGTTGAGGAACCGCGCGTCGGGGTTTTGGTCACGCCACCAGCGCATGAGTTGGGTTTTCCCTGTACCCATGTCGCTCCACAGTACGACTAATCCTTTTTCTGGAAAACGGAAGGATTTTTTGGGAGCAGGGGAGGCTCTTGGGCAGGGGGGCAAGGGGGCAGGGGGGAAAGAATTTATACAAAAACTCTCCTTTGCTCCACTACTTTCCTGCTCCACTACTTTCCTGCTCCCCTGCTCCCCTGCTCCTTTAACACAGGGGGTAAACAATTTTTCTTCTGCGATATCATAAAGTGGCGGGACAGATGAACATTTTTCCTCCAGATCCGGAATGCAGAGTGCTTGGGTCAAATATTTAATATTGACTGTGACATCTGGTTTGTACTTACTTAGTCCCCATTTTTTCGCCCGATACGAGCGCTGGTAATCGGCAAGTGATTTGGCATCGTCTATAATTGCAGTTAGTAGTGCATTGGCATCTTCACTGCGACTAACTACAAAATCATCAACGCCTTTTTCTGGCCCCGGCAGTAATGCAACTTCACATTCAGAACCTGCCGATTCGATTGCTTTTGCAGTGCGAACAGTGGCTTGAAACACCGACCATCTGGTTTTAGAAGAAGTTTCGTAGTCAAATAAAATAATGAACTTGCGTCCCGCCTGAGCCATTGGTACTAAGTCAGGATGCAACCGTTCATCAAAATCCTGTTTGCCCACGCGCCCGTTCCAAATTCCCGGAAGTGCGATCGCTACAAACCCCAGACTCAGCAAGCAAGCAGCCTTTTTTTCCCCTTCGCATAAGATAATCGGAATTTCTGGGTGTTGCTTTATCCACTCCCAAAATATTAGTGGATTGAGTTTATCCAACAGGCGCAGCGCTAAAAGTGAATGATAGCGCTTAATTAAATAACGCTTTGCAACTCTGTCCCAGATAGGGTTAGCGACATCAAAGTAGGTAACGCGGTTGGGAGTTTTGGGGGGTGACTCGTATTTGACGGGTTTCCCTTTTTGCCAATCAATGCGAGGAAAGTTGGGCTTGATCCTTCCCCACTCCATTGGTTGCCAGTTTTTGAATGGGTCAAGTGATTGAATCCACGTCCCACCCAGTAATAGATGCTGATACAGCTTTAAGTATCCATCTGTTACCCGACCCGCATTCTTACGTGGGATTTTATCAGATATGAACAGGAAATCATAAACTGATTCTCCCTCTACATGGAAAAAGTTGCGCTCAATCAACGCCGGATGAATGGCGCTACCAGCTAACAACTCATGGTATTCCGCAGCCGTGAGATTGTTTGGATATTCAGTTGTCGCTGAATTCATCGGTTCTCTCCTCGGAATCCCTTGGAGAGAACTCTTTCAAGCTGCGAAACGCAAGGTTTAGTAGTCTGCCAACCCAAAATTGCTGGGTGGAGGTCGGCGCTTGTGCAGGGGAGCAGGGGAGCAGAGGAGAGGCTTATACAAGTTCTTTCCCCTCTGCCCCTCTGCCCCTCTGCCCCTCTGCTAACCTCCATGCAAAGTTGACTTGCCAGACTACTAGCCTGGATATTCCGAAAATTTCCCTTCGTCACAGCACAAAATTGCCATGCGAAAGCTGCACTCGACCCCATGCGCTCTAACACTGCGCTCTTGGGGCGTTCTCTGTTTGTCATGATATTTTCCCCTGATAACTCGGTTTACAAGTTCAGAGGGGGTTGCATCAGTTAACAGTTAACAGTTATCTAATCTTGGACTCTACTCCCAACTAGTAACTGGTAATTGGCAACTGTTATTCGTGCTGCTACTGCTTTTAACTACAAAATTTGGAACATTTTCTTAACAAAACTTAACTTGACACAAAAATATTAATTTTGACAGCCAAAAGTGCCACACAAAACTAGGCGTTTCGTGTGACTTCTCGTATAATACGAGAAGCAGCGCAAATTTTATCTCATCTGACCAGTTAGTGGAATGCAAGTCGCCAAACTTTAAACGCCACTGTCTTGGTTGCTTTGAGATAATCCCGCTCTGAAATTATTCAGTTTTTTGCTCTTTGGACAAAGCGCTTACTCCTTAGTGGCATTTTGTCCTTTAAATTTTTGGTGCTATTGTATATCTCCCTCCATTTCTTG
This sequence comes from Nostoc sp. ATCC 53789, assembly GCF_009873495.1. Taxonomy (GTDB): domain Bacteria; phylum Cyanobacteriota; class Cyanobacteriia; order Cyanobacteriales; family Nostocaceae; genus Nostoc; species Nostoc muscorum_A. The sequence continues at coordinate 169,383 of NZ_CP046706.1, forward strand.
TTCGTTTTAATCTTACAGAACTTCTGGTCATCTGGTATCTGGCGTTGTTTTGATTTTTACTTGCGGCCTCCATATTTGCTAAAGATTGCTTTAGGGGTAATCGAGGGTTGGTAGCACCTCTGTGTAGGGTGTGATTACCCTGGCTCAAGCAGTACCAGTCATGACTTTTGCCTCTGGTTTAAGCTTGCGCTCGAAATTTATTTGTATATTCTTATGATGCCAACGCTAAATTGGATGAAGCGTTGGATGTGTATACCAATCCTTGTGGATCTGTTTTAATATACTTCTTCACCACTGGTTCTAAATTAAAGCTGATTTCTTCTGTAATAGGATCTTTGATAGTTTCAATTAATGAGTGTTTTTCAAGTACCTCTAATGCCTTAATTAGCTCAAATTTTGAAACTGGCGTTTGCTGTTCACGATTCATGTCATTTAATAATTTATCAAAGCCAACGTATTGTGAATTTAAAGTTACTTCCTCTGTTAAATAAATCATAATTCGCTTCTGAGTTTTGCTCAATAATTGACTAAATACATGATTAAGCATTTCTTGAAACTGGTCACTAACTAATGTAGTTGGGTTTTCAAAAAACTTTTCAGTGCTACCTCCAAAAAAGTGATGAATCCGATTAACTACTGCTTTTAATTCGGAAGGATTACCTCTATAAGTTTTAATTAAATCATTGCATTTTTCTTGATCTATTAATCCTTTGCTAGATAAAAGCTGTAACGCAGCGTCTGCCTCTAACCCTTCAATTCTAAGAAAATCGATAGGTAATTCAGCTGCTATTAAACTCTCAATCTCATCAGGAAAAACTCGGCTAGTTATTATTACGCAGCTTTGACACAGCTCCTCTGTTAAGCGACGAAAAAATAATCCATAGTCTCGTCGATACTGAAAGTTACTTGTTTGAAATAAAGCTTCAGATGCATCCAATACGAGCAAGCAGCGACGTGATTGCAACTGCTTGATCAATATCGAAATCATAGACTGTGTATGCTCAGGCAAGCTTGAAGATATTTCTGTAGGTTCGATTAACTCTATCAAATCACCTACTAAGTCTTGAACTAATGGTGCGTGGGCCACCGATTTCCAGATTAAACAATCAAATCTAGGCTGAGACTCCAAACTAAGTTCTTCTAATAGTTTTGCTGCTAATGCGCTTTTGCCAATTCCTGCTGCCCCTACTAGCAATATGGATCTCTGCTTAATCGCTAACTCTTTTAAATGTATTAGTTCTTGTACACGACCATAGAAACTGGAAACATCAGGTGATTTAGTACCAATCACTTGTATCCGATTCTTAGCAGGGTATGTTTGTTGTTCATGTATGGCATCTTGAAACTGATACTTTTTTGTTACTCGCTCTAAAAAATACCGCAAGCTTTGTTTTTCAACTCGTTCGCCATCTCCAATCGTTGTTGAAAGCATATTCCACAGGGGAGAGGCTACTCGTCGTTGCAAGTAGTTAAGACTATAAGTCGAATTGCTTGCTACATCCTTATACTCCTTTCCATCCCAAGCTGCTTTAATAACAAGAATCTCAGGCGGAGACAAGCGTTTGCGCCTTTCGGTTAACACTAAGTTGTCTACTACAGCCAAGGCATCTTCAAAAGTTACATCTGCTGAAAATCTTTGCCCTAAAACTTTCTGTTCTTTCACAAGAACAGAGGAAGCGTTAGTAGACTTAAGTCTTGATTCAGCACTAAAATCCATATCTTTATAATTTTTGTTAGTGTATTTATCTATGAGGATTTTTTATTGTAGATTAGAGCTAGCTCAAGTAAAAAGTATACTGCACCTCTAAAAATATACTGCACTTTTATGATACTTGAGCGTTGTTCATAATTGTTTACATTACACATTTATCATAATATTTTCTAATAAAACCACTTAGACCTTCAAATAGGTCAGCAACCCTTAGTTTCTTGCCGAGGTCTTTAGCTCGGATTTATCACTCGTTTTCTCAAACCCTTAAATAACGTAAATTCAGGCGTTTCACACTGGATCAAAATTTTTAGCTGTCAGAAATGACTGAAAGATATTTTGGGTAGAGGTTACGATGAATCTGATGCCTGCGGTAAGCGTAGCCATTGTGGGACTTGTGAGAAATGTGGGTTTAGGCAACTAATATTTAAGTTTTAGCTGATCAGACTACTAAATACTACATAAAGCTGACGATTATGAATACACATGTACAAAATAAATATTTACTAGGTAAGTCTTCATGTTTTAAACCCGGAGGAGGAAGGCGCGAGGAAGTTTTGTGAGTTACTGTATCAATCCCCTATGCTCTCACCGTCAAAATCCAGGCAACGTTGAAAAGTGTGTATCATGTGGTACTTCACTACTGATTAATAACCGTATCCGTCTAGTCAAACCATTAAAAGCGCTTACTGATAATCCATACAACTACTTTGATGTTTTTGAAGTAGATGACACTGGTACTAAGTGGCATCCAGTTCGTGAACAACGAGTCATGAAAGTTCTAAAATGGAATACACCTAAGCTTGTAGAGTTAATTGAGCGGGAATCTCTCACGTTACAACTAATTCGACACCCAAAAATTCCTCGCAGTACTTTAGATGACTATTTTACTTTTGTTCCAAACAATAGTCTTCTAACATTACATTGCTTAGTTATGGATAAATTTGATGGACAAAACTTGGAGGAATGGATAGAATTTAATGGGAAAATTTCACAATCTCTAGCGTTAGAATGGCTTAAGCAGTTAGTTGAAATTCTTGATACAGTACACCGCTCTAATTTTTTTCATCGAGATATCAAACCTTCTAATATAGTTCTTCAGATAAATGGTCAACTGGCATTAGTTGATTTTGGTACTGCACGGCGAGTAACTGACACCTACCTAGCAAAAGTTAGTGGAAGTGGGGGAACTAGTGCAGGCAGGGGAGGAGTATATGAAATTACAGCTGTTGTCACACCTCGTTATACCCCTTTAGAGCAGATAAATGGACAAGCAGTACCTCAATCAGATTTTTATGCTTTAGGGCGAACCCTTGTACATTTAGTTAGTGGTATGTCACTAATGCGTCTGCCAACAGATAAGAGTACAGGAAATTTAATTTGGCGAGACAAGGCTTCACAGATAGACAGACCTTTCGCTGATTTTATAGAAGATTTAATGGCTCCCTTGCCAGGGCAACGCCCGCAAACTACAGGAGTAATTTTGCAGCGTTTGGAGCGTTTACCATTTAAATCAAAACTTAACCGACTAATTAAATCGAGGTTATTTAGAGTTGGTGTAGGCGTATTCGGGTTTTTAAGCATCGCTACTTTGATATATGCGTCCCTACCTTTAGTAGCAAATTATTATCTAAATGAAGGTAAAAAAGCTCAACAACAAAATAGGTTTGAGGAAGCAAAAAGTTATTTTCAAAAAGCAGTTAATTTGAATAATAAGTTAAATCTTATAGTAGCAACCTCTTTTTTTGAGCAAGGTGAAAAATCACATAAAGAAAATCGTATTATAGATGCTGGAAAAGACTTTGAAGCAGCAGTCAAATACAATCCTAATTTAACTTATTCAATCTCTAAGTTCTACTTTGAGCAGGCTGATCGGCGCGGAATAGCTCCTGAAATTGCTAAAAAATACTATGTACTCGCTATCAAATTTAATCCTAAAGATGTAGTCATTTACAATAACTTGGCTTTAGTATGTCAAGACTTAGGTGATGACAAGTGCGTTAACGATAGTTATGAAACCCTGTTTAAATTAAAACCTAATGCTTGGGAAGGGCATTACGGATTGGGAAGTTTTTACGATGATCGAGGCGAATACACATTAGCAGAAATCCAATATAAATTGGCTATACAAAATAGCAACAAAGATGCACAACCCCTTAATAATCTATCAAGATTAAAGAATATAACTGGGGATTATAATGCAGCAGTTGGTTTAGCTCTAGAAGGCTTAAAAAAAACTAAAGATCCTGAAAGACAAGCTACTTTGTACAAGAATTTAGGGTGGGCGAAATTAGGGCAAAAGAAATATGGCGAAGCGAAGGAATATTTAGAAAAGGCGATTAAATTAGACTCCAAAAGAACAGATGCTTACTGCCTGCTAGCACAAGTACATGAAGTTTTGGGTGAAATTAATCATGCCAGGATATCCTGGGAAGTCTGCTTGGTTGCTGAGTCTAACCAGTTAGAGGTTCAGAAATGGAGAAAACAAGTATTAAAGCGGTTGTTGGGAGATATTGTGCCGGAATCTTCACCATAGGCTTTTTTTTGTTCCCTAATCCCGTTATGCTACTAACTTAAAGATAACCAGACAATATTTTCAATGCCCAATCTAGCCACACCGGACTCAACAAACGAAGTAGGGAAAAAAGTCTCTAGAGTTCCATTGGTAACAATTGCATCAATAATGCTTCTATCAAACTCTGGCGGCGTATTGGCTCAACCCCAACTAGTAGCAAAGCGTGTCTGCATTAATGAAGTTGGTCGAATTATCAGCTCAGGCGATCGCTATCTAGCAGTCGGAAGTGAGATTTGTCTAGGAGATAAGATTAACCCAGCTAATGGAAGTACGGTTAAGGCTGTGTGCTATTCGAGTCGCCAGGTTTTAGAATTTCAGCAAGGTGCTGTTTTCGGTGTCTCAGGTATATGTACGCCACAACAGGTTCAAGCAGAACGACGGCAATGTACACCTCTAAATCGGAATGCCTGTCCGAAGATGAAAGGGCCAAGTGAAGATCAAGATTCACTAAAGCTGATTACTCCCTACGGAAATATACTTTTAAATACCCGACCGACAATTTCTTGGCATCCTGTTAAGAATGCTACCAGCTATACAGTAGAGATCACTAGTTACGAATTTCACTGGGAAGCAGAAGTAAAAGATACTATACTGCCCTATCCAAAAAAACGAAAAGAATTGGAGTACAGTGCTGCGTATACAATTACAGTAACTGCAAATAAAGGTAACTCTCCTATTAATTCTCCTGGAAAGTTAGTAGTCCATGTATTGCCTGAAAGTGATGTTAAACAGGTTTTAGAGGAGGTGGATGTAATTAACAAATTAGGCTTATCTGCCGACGAAGCTGCTTTTCTCGATCTAGATATTATATATATGTCAAAAGGGTTTTTAAATGAAACAATTAATTCATTAAAAGCAAGAGTGGCAGCAGGTAGTAAAAATCCGACTCTGTTTAGAGTACTAGGAGATCGTTATTTGGACGCATGGTTACTAGATGAAGCTTTTCGTGAATATAAAATGGCAGAGTGGTTGGCGAAAAGTAGTGGCAACTCTAATGAATTAGCTCAGGTGCAGTCACGGCTAAAATTGATGAAATCTCAAAGCCAACCACCGATGAGGAGGAAACCTGCCCAATAGTAAGGGTGGGAGTAATCTGGATTTGATAACAAACTTAATTGTGCAAGACTTAGTGCCTCTGTTTTAGTTTTACCATCTTTCAACTCCTTGTAAAATTCTTTCATGAGCATAGCGGTAGATTTATCATCTACGCGCCATAAAGTTGCGACAGTACTCCTTGCTCCTCCTTGGGCTGCGATCCCAGCGATTCCTAATGCCGAGCGCTTATTTCCCTTAGCTGTCTCACAACCACTCAAAACCAATAACTCAATTGCATCTTCATTGATTTGATTTTTTTGTTTGAGTAAACTGTCAAACTCTAATAAGTTGATTGGCTTGTCCCAGCTAAAAAACATTGTCAGTTGAGGAACCGAATTAAATTGAGCATGAGTTGTTAAGTGAATAATCGGAAAAGTCTCTCTACTTACTTCTTTTATAAAACGCTTATAAGTGAATTCTTCATTGAGTAACGAGAGTGAAGAATTGGTTTGCTCTTTGACGTTTGCTATTTCTTCTACCACAGATGGCAGTTCTGTCAGGTATGAAGGAGCATTTGCGGCTTTGAAGCTGGGACTAGATTTAGAGAGTCCAGCAATTAAAGCTCTTAATTGTTTTCTAAGTAAAAGTTTGGGCTGCCGAACTTTAGAACCCAAAGTCTCAGCAATGTTGTAGTGCTTCAGTAAATAATCTTTTCCATCATGAAGCAAGCCCATAGGTAAACTTTGGAAAGATGTATCTAAAGTAAACACTAATGTTCCATCTTGGGGCAAATATTTCTTTATAGGTGCAATAAGCAAATTATAAAGTGCTTGAGAATAATCAAGAATAACCTGGATTTTAGTATTAGCAAAATTCTGATCCTGTAAAGTTTGTAAAAGATGATCTGCATGAAATTTCACTAACTTTGGAGCAACAGAGTGGTGGTGAACGGATTTGTCAGGTGACTGAACAACCACCTCTATACTATTGCCTAAATCAATAATGTGAATTACTGAAGGAATGCTATCTAAATTTTTCAAATCATTCAAAGCCACAAGATTTAGCTTGCCACATTGAAGATAATTTTCCAACTTTGCTATTTGCAGTCTTTCATTAGTCTGAATTATGCGCTCCAAATTAGGATTATAATCTGTTAGGAGCAATCGCATATAGTCACGATACAAAGGCTCCACTTTTTCTTTGAATGAGAACTGTAAATCTGTATTATTTGACAAAAGATTGTTGCGAACTTGAGTCACGTTTTCAATTGCGGCACTATAAGCTTGGAGAGCCTCTTTATATTTTCCCTGCTCCTTGTACAAAATTCCTAATTCATGCTGCCATTGATAGGCAAGATCCCATGCTTGAACTGATTGAGCCAATCCCAAAGCCTGTTCAAAATATGGTTGTGACCGCTCTAGTTTTAACTTTCCTAAAGTGCCAAAACTCTCTGACTGTAATCTCTGACTATTAGTGCTTTTAGCCTTTTCTAAAGCAGATTCAGCATATTCAATAGCTAGGGAATGGAACTGTTCTCCTGGAATTTTATTTAGACTTTTAGCGAAATTCAGCTTGGCATAAACAGAATAGCTGGTTGGTAGTTGAGAAAAGACTGAATTATTTTCCAACAGTAAAGCTACAGATGGCTGTATCTGTTGAGTGATCCTAGTACGAAGGGAGGCTAATTTTGTATTACTTGAATTGGTCTCTACTACCAACCACTGCTCAAAGTCTACCAGTAAGCTCAAGCGGTGTAATTGAGCTTGCAATTTTATTTCCTTTGGAGCATTTGAGGTACTAATCACTTGTTGATAAATATCGAGAGACTCAAGTACCGGTTGTTGAATGAAAGTGACAAATTGTTTCTGGGAAATGGGTTCTTCTATTTCAGAATATTGATTCCGTGCTTGTTTGTAAATATCCTGTTTAGTAATACCTAATGAAAGCAGAATGCCACTAGTATCAATAGAAGGGATAAACTTAGCAGCAGATAATATTTCTGACAAAACTTTTTTTGATTCATCAAGCTTGCCTAACCGACGCAAGACTTCTCCTAAGTTGTGCAATCCGAGCAAATTTAGGGGTGAAGTAGTTTGCTTATTGATGACTGCCGTCAGCAGTTTTTCCATATATTCAGTAGGTTGCTGTGGCGTATTGGCGCAAAGAGAAGTATTTGCATTTAACTTCAAAGCTGACAAAAGCGTATTACATGCACGAGGATACAAACCTAAAGTTTGCAGAGCAATATTTTCATTGATTAAGCTTTTGGTAAGTAACTTTTGATCGTTTAGTTGACGGTAAATTATTGTGGCTTTTTGCCAAGTTTCAAGGGCTGATGCTGCCTGACCTTGATTCAATTGATCGTAACCTTTTTGAGTCAACAATTGTGCCTGCTTTTGTTGTTGTGTTGCTTTATTTACCTCCTGAGCTAATATAAAGGATGGTTGGGTAATAACTATGAATAAGCCGAGAATGACTAACAATAAATACTTGAACCAATACCGATATTTAAGCATTTTCGCTCCATTACCAGTCTTGCTTATACAAAAAACTTTTAACGACACGCCAAGGCAGATAATGAGCTATTAGGGGTTGCTGTATTGTTTTGTGCAGTTAAGACGACATTCCCATCAAGATTTATTATCCAACCCTGAGCTTCTATTATCTGTATAGGTTCTTCAGTTTGTGATGCCTTCGATGCCTCTAAGTTATTATTATTGTGGATTGAAACAGAGTTATTTTGCTGTTCATAATTCATATATGGCATATCATCAGAATTAGCTGGCAGTCCACCGGTGCCAACATTCACAAATTTACTGATTGGTATATCTGAATTTTTTTGACAAACTGATGCTATTTGAGGAGCTACTGGAATCGATTCTGATTTGAGTTTAGTAGGATAAATTTCACCACCAGTATTGTTAATGCTAACAGTGCCGTTAATTCCGTATTTAGAACTTGCAGAAATTTGACTGTCACGAGCAATAAAAAGTCCTCTAGTATTAATTAGTACATTTCCTCCATACCCATAGAAAGCATTGGCAGCAATACTGCTCTTCCCCCAAGCACTTAATATATCTGCATTGATGTTTATATTACCGCCATTGCCTCTACTACCTGCGGTCGTCGTTACAACACTGTAATTACTTAGCTGCAAATACCGTGTATTCACGAAAATATTACCGCCTTCGCCGTTAGCAGTAGTTGCTGTAATGGCACTTTGTTTGTTTAAAGAAACAGAAACAGCATTGATTCTGAGTGTTCCAGCATCGTTAGAACCGTCATTTCTCACGTTAACTTCAGCACCGTCTGTAACACTCAACTGACCAGTATTAATCGTCACGTTTCCAGATTTTCCAGAAGGCACTGAAGGGAGTCTGTATAACTTTTGCAAGATTGGAGAGACGATATTAGCACTGGAGATCACCAAACTAGGCTCTCCAAAACCAAGTATCTTACCACTTACCTCTACAGATTTAAAGGCGTTAATCGTAACACTACCGCCCTCCCCACTTGCTAAAGTAGAAGCGTCAACCCTCCCGCCATCTTGAACCATCAACTTTGATGTACTGATTGTTAGGCTGCCAGCTTTGCCAGCATTGAGCGATATGGAAGATAAAATACTTGGCTGAAAGGTTATTGGTGAAGCTCCTATTATTTCTATAGAGTCAGTTGCACTTACAGTGACATCTCCTCCTCTACCAGTTCCAAAGGTTGAAGAGGACAAGTTACCTCCATCCGTGGCAACGAATTGTCCTGTTGACACTGTAATATTGTTTGCGTTTCCAGAATTGAAAGTTGCAGTGCTGATAGTACTAAAAACAGCAGGGTCAAAAGGCGAAACCCCAAGCAATTGTATAGAATCAGAGGCATTCACATTTATATTGCCACTTGTTGCAGCACCAAAGGTTAAATTATTTATTTGTCCTCCATTTTTAATAATTACCTGTTTGGTTGAAATTGCAATGTCTCCAGCTTTGCCAAATCCCAAAGTTTCGCTCCGCAAACCACCAGCTGTCCTAGCAATTGGATCGCTACCACTCACTGACAAAGACTCCGAAGCATTCACGTTTAGTGTGCCTCCTGGTAGTGTTCCTTGATTTTGATTTAAGATTACTGAGCCATCTGTAAGCGTAACTCTGCGTCCCTCTATCTGTATAGATCCACTGCCAATGCCACTAGTATTAACTAAAGCGCGTTTTGAGAGGTTAATATCTTGGAAATAAGGTACATTTTCATAGCCCAGTTTCCAACCAGAGGTCGTAGGATTAATACTGACTGAACCATTGCTGAGGCTACCCAATTCAATTCGCCCTCCCCTAGCCGTTATCACACCTCCCTCTAAAATTACATCACCACCAACAATTGCTACAGTTCTTTCTGGTTGCACTTGTAAATTTGCGGCGCTACTACTTGTGATTAGAGGAGAAAAAGGAGGGCCAATTAGATTGTGACCTGTACCTTGGATGCGAATTGTACCGGGGTTGCTATCAATTTGCAGTCCTATAGGCACACTTACTGTCAGTAAAGGATTAGGTTGGGGATTGTTTGTACTAAATTTAGTATCATCAGCAAAATTAATTTGATTTGCAGTAGTAGCTAGAAATGAACCACCAATATTTAGTTTGGCATTATTACCAAAAATAATGCCATTGGGATTGAGCAGAAACAAATTAGCCGTGCCATTGGCTTTGAGAATGCCATCGATATTAGAAATAGACTTCCCAGTAATACGAGTAATAATGTTTTGGATATTTATATCGTTGTTAAAGTAAGCTTCATTTCCAGTAAGCACGGAAAATTGTTCAAAACTGTGGAACAAGTTGCTCCCTTTTATAGTGCCACCTTCTATGCGGTTAGTATTACCTTCATGTTCAACATTGGAATTAATAGGTAGTGTTTTATCTGGTATAATCTGTGCGCTAACTGGCACTGACATGAGTAGTAAATAAGATATAACGCCGCTTTTAAAACCCGATAACGGAACAGTATATAGTTTCAAAAGACCTCTTTTATATTAAAAATAAGGTTTGGATACTTGTAGGTTAAAACTTGTAAACTCAGCCAGTTTATCTAAATGGCGCACAAGAGTATAGCAGTATTGTGCAACTTAAATATTCCTAATTGAAAGAGTACAATACAGCGATAAAGGTTACAGCACTTCCGGCAGCTATGAGGTACATTCTCAAATCTGAAAGCTTTGATAGGAGAGGGCAAGGAGAAAAACTGTATTGCATAATAGCAGGAAGCGCTGTAATGTTAATAAGCGCTCAGTTGGGATATTCATACTTCATAAACAGCACAAAAGCTTTCGTTAACCTCTTTCGTAATTGGGATAGTCCAAACTTTGGCTTGAGGGATGGTGGTAAATCTTTAAAATTAACGGATACAAAGCCTCTTTTAATGTAAAAATTCACCAATTGATATTTTAAGCATTTTAAATAAAGCGGTTGACTAGCTTGAGTAATTAAATGCTGTATCAAAACAGTCCCTAAACCACGGTTTCGCCAAGTCGGTGCAACAAATAAACTGCCTAGCTCTTGTGCTAAGTGAAAGTTTCGGATCTGCCCGAAGGCTACTAAATGTCCATCACATTCAATGACCCAAAATTGCTGCCATCTTAATTGACTGGGGTCTAGCCTTGCTCTAAACACAAAAAATACTATTAACCACATATCAAAAGGCTTGGCCTTACGAAGAACATACTCAGGTGGCAACGAAAAATTACACTGTATCATTTATCAAACCATAATTGGACAATCGCAATGTACCTTGAATGGTTGAGTTTTTACCAAAATTATGGATTTTGTCAACTTTTTGTGAGTGCTTTAGATGCACCGACACTGCAAAAGAGCTACTTTTGTTTGATCCTTGAGCGCACCAATATTTCATTACTAAATTACTTTGATATTTTTAAGCACAACCAGCTTACCAACTAAGTCTGCATGGCGCTTGTTAAGTATTCAAGCGTTAGTATAGGTGTTGAAGTTAGCAAAATCCGGTATCTGTAGGTTGCAATCGCGGATACTGCCTTTGCTTGTAAGCTTTAGTTTGGCAATGTTTGGAATGCCAGGAATGTATTTTTTGTAACTCATAGAAATTAGGGAAACTCAGCTAAATCACGAACACACAGGAAACACAACAGACAATTGTTCTTCATTGAAAGCAGTTGCTTGTACTATTATTGACAGCGTTGTTAACTACTGACAAAAATAGTTATTTGCGACAAAACCTTCTTTTGTCAGAATTGCTAATTTCGGACTACCTTAGCAAGGGAAAATCATGATTTTCATCTTGAACTTAAGCTGCCAACATTTATTAGCTTGATATTAGATGTTTAATATCTTAGGAAATTTTGATAAACAGGAAAGCTTATGACTGTCAGTTGCGAGAACGGTAAATTTTTAAACATATTTGCTCAACTTTCTCAACCACCAAATACTTTGCCTTCAGCTTAAAAAGCAAATATACTTCTTATTCGCTTTGGATATAACGAAAGTTCATATCCCCCTTGTAGCCAGAAGCTTTCGCAAGATCCTTAAAGTTTTGCACGCCGGTATACTGATGTCCATTGATAACCCAAGTTGGTACACCTGGGACTTTCGCCGCATTGCACAAGTCTGGGTGGGGATTGATACCTCTCTTATCGCACTCAACTTTAATACTGTCGTTGATTATTTGGTAGGCTTGCTTCCCAAAGATTAACTTTTGTTCGTGACAGTGAGGACACCACCAAGAAACATATTCTTTTGCCCCGATATACACCAAATGCTTCGCCAAGGCTAGTTCTGCCTTCCCTGAAGTGGTAGTGATTTCCCAACCGACTCCGGTCTGAGGTCGTTCTTTGGGCAGGAAGAAAATAATCGATGGGGACTTTTGGTTGTCTGTTTGTTGAGCAATATCTGTCAGTAGTGCAGAGCCAGAACTCGTACCAACACAAATAATGGAGAGCGTTAACAGTGCAAATAAAAAAGGGTGTTTGATAGCCATATTAAATATATACTTTGATTGAATAGTTGTCGAAGCTAACAATTGTATGTTTAAGATTGTAGTATTTTGTATAACTGATAATACGAAGCCAAGATATTATTCTTCATCTTCATCTTCATCTTCGTCATAATCGAAATTATCATCACCATGTTCTTCATACCACTTTCTTTCTTCCTCCAAAGCGATTTCTCTCTCGATGATTTTTCTTTCTAGAATTTCACTTTCTAGAATTTCACTTTCAAGCTTTTCTCTTTCAAATCTTTCTCTTTCTATTCTTTCTCTTCTCTGCCTTTCTTTCTCTTCTCTTTCTCTCTCAAGTTGAATTAATCGCTGCTCCACTCTCTCACAGTAAAAATCCAAGGCTTTACCAGTGGCTGCTCCGGTAATTGCACCACCAGCCAAAAATATTATTACAGTTTTCCAGCCTTGAATGGGATTACCGCTCCACTCCAAACTACCCTCATTGAGCCACACTAGTAGGAAGTAAACGAGAATTCCAATAACAGTATTGATCGGTGCAAAAACTCTCGGTGTCATCTGGGTTTGACGAAGTATCAGCCATTGCGCCAGGGTGAGAATCACACCAAAGATTGCCGCAGCAATTCCTGAGAGAATCAGATTACCTGGGAAACTAAACGGATCTACTGTAAATCTAATGATTAGCGTGATAATAATCGGGGCAGAGAGCAAAAAGCTCAGAAGTAAGCTAGCGCTAATCGCAAGAAACCAGTAGCGACCGAGATAACCCAGGCGAAATTCTAACAACGACTCTTGTACTCCAAACAAAGTCATCCAAAATGCAATACTCGCGGTCAAATAATCAAGCATTAGCCGTTGTTTTACCCGTGTGTTGAAGAGGGTATTTTCTAGAATACGCCCAAACAGTATTTTGTTGTTGTGGTGGCTCTGGTGTGGTGTTTTTTTTTTTGATAATTGCTCTATGAGATTTTTCAATGAGTTTTATATTTGGTAGTGCTTTAAGGCTGCAAAATATAAAAAGCAACGAAAAACCCCATCCTTCATACAGGTTGGGGGGATAGATAAAAAACATATATTCCATGATGACACAATTCAATATTTGTTCGACTGCTGTCAGCCTAGAGGTGGGGCAATGAACAAACCACCATCCAGACGCAAGAAAATTACCCCTGCGACATCTGAGGAACCAAAGCTAGCAACTGACCCTGCTCAGGAAAATACTTCTTTGCACGAAAATCCAGGGGGAGCAACTATCACGGTGACGGCTGTTGAAGTAACAGATTTGACCCAGGAAGAACAAAGCTTACGCCTGCATTTAGAACACCGTGTGGAGAGAGCATTTTTGGAGGCGGGTCAAGCGTTGATGGAGTTGCGGGACAGACGGCTGTACCGTTCCACGCACCGGACTTTTGAAGAATACTGCCGCGAACGCTTCAATTATAGTCGTGACGCGGCTTACTTGAAGATTTCGGCTACTGTGGTTTATGAGAATCTTCAAAAGTTTTTGCCGACCATTGGTCGGCAAATTCCAATGCCGACCAACGAACGACAATTGCGTTTTTTGGCGAAAGCCGAGTTGGAACCGGCTGTGCAAGCGGATGTATGGCGGCAGGCAGTGGAGCAAGCTGGCAATAAGATTCCATCCGGTCGCATAGTGAAAGATGTTGTAGATAGGATACGCGAAAGGACGAAAGTACCCAATCCTTACCACGTTGGGGAGATATGCGTTCTTCTACCCAAAGATAATGCAGACTTGAGAGGTAAAGCGGGTTATTGGGGCGTGGTCAGCCATGTTGGAGAATACAGTTGTACACTCCAGATATGGGACGGTGACTATACCGTAAAAATCGAACACCTGAAATCACTGGAATTACTTGATGAAGATTGCCAATTCATGCAGCAGTTATGTGTGAGGTTACGGCAGTTGCATCAAGTGGACAGGCGTGACGAGGCTGTGGATTGGCTGTTGCAGTGGTTGGGGAAACAGGCCAAACCTTATCTGTCATCCTTGCAGTCAAAGCTGCTGGCGTTTGTTGAGAGAGAGTACAACCTGGTTTGGAAGCAGCAGAAGTGATGAGATAGCTAGTAAACAATAGGTTAATCCAACAAATACACAATGCAACAATTAACTCATTGCATGAAAGCGGTAAGCGATCGCGGAGGGTCTGGTAGAGTTGCCATGCTGGAAGGCTTATCGGTTCAAGAAGAAATCTGAGTAGGTCATGGGGAGTGTCCTTTTATAGCCGCCATAACCGGACAGTTACCATTTTTCCCTCATGACATAGCACTAAATCTTACCAGCACTTCAAATTAAAGGTAAAGCAGTGCTAGTCATCAGTCACGATGATAAATATTTCCATTTAGCATCTCGCATTGTAAGGCTGGATTACGGACATCTTAAGTATGAGTCATGAAAATTATGTATTCCAAACCCGACAACTTACTGCATCCACTGTACCCAATCAGGCGCAGATGTCATCAATTGACTAAACTTATCAGTGTAAGTATCGTCAAACTCTAGCATCACTCCCCATCGCTCATCACTCGTGAATCGGAAAATTGGAACTGAAGCCGATGCAGAGGAACATAACCGCCACAAAGCTGAAGTAAGCGCAGCAGATGATTAGCTCTACGATCCAGCCCTCTCAATATTGACAAATAGTACACTATGTGAGTTTTCTAAGAAGGTAAGACTAAAACTGCACTTAAGCGCTTATGTTATCTCCCCTATTTGATGCTTTTGTAGAGGCAAGCCCCGTCAGTGTAATGATGCGAGTCCTAATGGAAAACATTTTTAATTCCTCGCGAATGAATCAAATATTTGATACATCAAGCGTTCGCCAATACTCTCAAGAGCTACTGTTTTCGACTCAGGTGGATTTGATGAGTCTAGTAGTGTGTGGGATGTATCCCTCGGTTCATGCAGCCTATCAGAAGAAGGCAGTGGAGGTAAGTGTCAGCGCCACAGCGTTATACAACAAACTGCAACGGATTGAACTGCCTGTAAGTCGGGCATTAGTGCATGAGACAGCATCTGACCTCCAGCAGTTGCTGTTGATGTTGAATGTGGAACGCCCCAGTCCTCTAGGAAAACAATATCGGTTGCGGATTGTAGATGGCAGTTGTTTAGCCGGAACCGAACGCAGACTAGCAGCGCTGCGCCCCCATGCAGCCAAACCATTACCCGGAAAAACAATCGCCATTCTCGACCCAGGGACAAAACTGGTGGTTGATGTGATTCCTTGTGAAGACGGTCATTCCCAAGAACGCTCCAAGTTTCATCAGGTTTTGGCACAAGTGCAACCCCAACAGGTATGGATTGCAGACCGTAACTTTTGTACCGCAGGATTTCTCCATACTATTGCCAAACTTGGAGCGTTTTTTGTGATTCGTCAACACGGGGGTTTAGGATACGAGCCTTTTGGTGAGTTACAAGCTGTTGGGTTGTGCCAAACAGGAACTGTGTTTGAACAACAGGTGGAAATTGTCCATGAGGGAGGGACTTTTCGGTGTCGCCGTATCGTAGTTAAGTTGACTCGTCCCACCCGTGACCAAGAGTGGGAAATTGCCATTTTTACCAACTTACCACCCACTGACGCAGACGGCATTCTGGTGGCACAACTCTATCAAGGGCGGTGGAGTGTGGAAACTTTATTCCAAACTGTGACCCAAAACTTTCATGGAGAAATTGAAACCCTAGCTTATCCTAAAGCTGCCTTATTCTCCTACTGCATGGCACTGTCAGCCTACAACCTTTTAGCGACACTTAAAGCAGTTCTTGGCAGTGTACATGGGGTAGACAAAATCGATATTGGGCTATCCGATTTTTACCTAGTAGATGATATCCATTCCATCTATCGGGGCATGATGATTGCTATTCCTCCGGTTCATTGGCAATTCTTTGAGGAGTTTACCAACATTCAGATGGTAGACGTTCTCCAGCATCTAGCAACCAAAGTACATCTCAAATCTTTTCGCAAACACCCCAGAAGTCCCAAAAAGAAACGACCACCACTCTCTGTTGATGGCAAACATTCCCACTGTTCCACTACTCGAAAGCTCAAGCAATACAAAGCAGCTCTTGATGCTATCCCGTGAAGCAATTTCATAAAATATGTTATTTGTCAATATTGAGAGGGCTGGCTCTACGATCCTAACGTGGCAAAACTTACTAGAGAAGAGTAAAAATCCTGTAATCTTGACCTTGTAGCGAAATAATGGTGCGAAAACTTGGCATGAAATTGTCTAAAACCAGAGGCAACATCGTTTGAAGTACTCGATTGTGTTCAAAAAAAATGCCCTTCGTGCGGTCAAGCAATGTGGAATGAATACAATAATCCTCGACATATAAGAACGTTAAACGGGGTAGTAGAACTACAACTAAAAATTCGTCGATGTCAAAATAATTCATGTCTGCGGTACAAAAAAGCATATCGACCAGAGCAAGAAGGGTCACTCGCTCTACCACAAAACGAATTTGGTTTGGATGTGATTTTATAAGGAGCATTACGCTACCAGGAACATAGAAGTGTTCCCCAAATACACGCTCACCTCGAATTAAAAGGTATATGTATAAGTCAACGAACGGTCACGCACCTAATTGACAGATATGACGAGTTACTTTCTTTATGGCTAAAAGACCATAAAAGGTTAAAAGCAATAGTGGCTAATCAAGGACGGGTTATATTAGCGATCGATGGAATGCAGCCAGAAATTGGACATGAGGTATTATGTATGCTTTGAATCATAATGTGAGAAAAATTTTGATCCATAAATTAGAAAAAAGTTAACGAAAATTCAGGCTTTCGTGCTAATCAAAAATTAAAACTTTGAATCAAATTATGAGTGAGAGTTGAAATTCTGAATCATAACTAGAGAATGAGTTGAAAAAACACAATTGGACAAAACTTGCACAAAAAATCCCTGACAAAATTTCTCTAACTTAAACTTTCAATTCAGAATATGGTTCAAATACCAATGTTATGGTTCAAAACTTTTACACAAGCTGTTAGGGTAGCATTACTTAGTATTGCTCATGGTTTATGTCATTATCATTACCTGAAGGAAGCAATTAAACCCATATATGAGGCGGATCGACATGCAAAAAAGGAATAAAAAAAAAGGTTAGAGGATTACGAGACATTGAATGTAGTGTTGTCAATGAAGATCAGAAAATGGCGACTATTATTGAAGATTATTGCTCGGCAGTACGTAGTTCTATAACCAATGATGGTCAAACCAATTCGCAATTGACAATTCGCAATTCGCAGTTGAATTCAAAGTTAGCTCTGAACCCACCCCTGAATTGAGTCTACTGATTTAGAGAATCAGAGTTAGCTCTGAGACCCATTAATTAACAATTCAACAATTAAGTAATTTCTTGTCTTTAATTGCGAATTGCGAATTGACAATTGTTTCGGTCATCCACCGTTAGAGGCATCTGGATTAAAGTTACAAGAAAATTTGACGTTGATAGAACAAAGCTTAGAACGGATGGAAAAAAAGTGCTTTACCACCACCTTTAGTCAACCTAAAATACTGATAGCCAAGGGATTATCTGCGACTGTATCTTTATTTTCACTTGTTAGGGTTGCATATCAGTGGGTTGATAAAGCTAGTTATATTCTCAACAATAAAATAGCTTTTGATGCTGCTGGAGTCAAACAAAGTTATCAACAACTGTTAACAGAAATGTCCCAACAAAAATAGAAAGCTGGTACACTGAATACCGCAATCGATAACTTTATAAAAACCACCCATAACTACTGGTCTAGACTTTTTCATTGTTACGAAATTGAAGATTTTTCCAGAACTAATAATGACTTAGAACATGCTTTTGGTATGTTACGTCATCATCAACGTCGTTGTACTGGTCGTAAGGTTGCTCCCTCATCCCTCGTTATTCGTGGCTCTGTCAAACTTGCCTGTGCGTAGGCGTAGCCCGTCGTAGACATCGCTACTAAGCTTCACTCTTTTACCGCATCTGATTTAGCACAAGTTGATATTCATACTTGGCTCGAATTACGATCTCAACTGCAAAAACACCACAAAGCCAGAATTGAACAATATCGATTTCTCAGAGACCCCAAGGGTTACTTGGCTAATTTAGAGAGTCGTCTTCTCTAGTAAGTTTTACCATACTAGGTTTTTCTTGTTCTCAAATCCTGTTGCCATGACTCGGATCTTGCAGCTAGATGGTAAGAATTATACCCTAGCTCGCATAGTGCCACTTTCAACCCGACGTTGCAGTTCAGGTAAGTCCGCTTGTCAATAGGGTTTGAGACGCGCTAACCCTGGGGTATGAAGACTTAAACGATCATGAACAATTACGTCATGACAAGATGTTCGTCTTGGCGAGCAGCATCGCATAAATTTTTACCATTTTTAGTATTTCCAGGCTCTAAGTGTGGAGCAAAGAGTTTCTTTGGAGAGGGATTACCTGTACCAATCCTAATTTTGGCTGAGTTGTAACATATAGACCATCAACTGCCCCAACTGCCGATAGTATGGAAAATCCCTCGACTGCATTGAAAAACTGGGCATTTGTCTTCATTACCTCGTTACCTTTTTCCCTTTCGATTGCCAACGCCTGCTTGTCTTGCCTAATGCTGTGGCTTGACTGAATCCGCTGAGACATCTCTGCCATAACAAAATCGGCAATCCCCTCCTTAGCGTCCTCCAAGTCCTCGACGCCGGACACCAGATTCAAGAATGCTAGCTTTAGGTTAGAACTGCCGAAGTCACGGCGACTAAGCCGTTGTGCCTCCCAGAAATAGGAATCCTTGCCACGGTTTTGATCGTAGAAGGCTGATACGAACACTAAGAAACGCAAATAAGCCTGCCGATAGCTCTGATCGTAGAAAGAAGCAGCTTGTGACTCAGTCACCTCGCCACGTATAACACTTGTGATACTGGCTGCGGCTAACAAAGCGCTATAAGTAGCAAGATGCACCCCACTCGATAGTAGGGGGTCTAGGAAGCAAGCAGCGTCTCCCGATATGAAGTAGGCTGGTCCTGAAAAGGAGTCGGAAGTGTAAGAGTAATCTTGCTCAACTTTCACGTCTGAGACTAGCTCCCCTAGTGCAACCAGATCCGCTATCAAGGGACACTCTGCAATCGCCTCCACGTAGATATCCTTCAAGTTCTTAGTCAGTCTCTCCTTGTAGGTTGACTTATGCATCACTACACCAACGCTCATAATTTCCTCATCCAAAGGAATTCCCCACACCCAACCATCTGGAATGGAGCCCAAGGCAATCGCACCCGACTGACCTTTAGGTAGTCTCAAGGCGTTTTTCCAGTACCCCCAGATGCCAACATTCTGGAATACGTCGTGTAGACGGCGGTTTTTCAGATACTCCGTCGCCATGATCCCAGCACGACCTGAAGCGTCAATCATAAAGTCAAAAGAAATCTCCCCGGTAGTATCATTTGATTGTGACCAAGTAGCGCTGCGCGGGCGATCGCCATCAAAAGACAACTGGCGAATTTTAGTCCCTTCAAAAACCTTCACACCCTGGCTCTTTGAATGCTCTAAAAGCAAGTGGTCGAATTCGTCACGGCGAACTTGGAAGCTGTAGGTGTTGTCCCCCGTAAGTTCCCCAAAATTGAGGCTCCACTTTTCCGTTCCCCATTCTATGTACGCTCCAGGTTTACGCTGAAAGCCATAAGCTTCAATTTTCTCGCGTACGCCAAGCAGGTCAAAAATTTCTAAAGCAGAGGGCAAAAGAGATTCCCCAACGTGGTAACGCGGGAATACCTCTCGTTCTAACAGCGTTACATCAAAGCCCTCACGAGCCAATAGGGTAGCAGCAGTAGATCCAGAAGGTCCCCCTCCGATAATTAGAATCTGTGTGGAATTAGGCAGTGTAGACATTGCAGGTTTCTTCTCCAAAAGATACAGTATTTTCGCAACAATGGCGGTTGTGTCGCCTAGGGACAAACAATCTGTCTTACTCGTGTGGCATTAAGCGACAACTCCAAAGATTTCTTTGATAAACTTGGCTTGAGCTACACTGTTCCCCGGCCGATAAAGATACTTCCACTCCCCTTTAACTTGGATGTAAGTTTCGTCTACCCGCCATGAATCATTCGTCTGCTTCAAATAAATGAGGACGAATCCGAAATCCAGTTCCAAGCCGCATTTCAACACCCATCAATTCAGGGTGGAATGATCCACGTCTATGCCTCGCTCCTACATCATCTCCTCCAAGTCCCAATAGAACAACGAGCGGCAGTACCAACGCACATTAAGCAGGATGATTTCTGGCAAAAGGTGACGCCATTTGAACAGGGAGCGAGTGGAAATGGAAAGCTAAGAGCCTGTCAAGAAACAACTTTTACAATTTATTATCTAGAAAGCTTACTGAGAAAGCATTTCTAGCTCAAAAGAGGCAAGGTTGTTACATGACAAGCTCTAAGCATTAACGACAAGGATTTCCTACCCTGCACTATCTCACTCAGCTTTTTGCGACACAACCTTTAAAAGCACACTTTTAAAATGCGATGGGCTTACGCCTTACAGGTACTTGAGAAACTTGTTGTTTTCATCCACGATAATTTTTTTCGGTTCCTTGATTTCGTCAGTTACCTCGAATGCTAGCAATGTGATAAGGTCTCCTGAATTGACTAGGTGGGCGGAGCCACCGTTCATACAGATTACCCCGGAATTTTCCTCACCTTCTAGGACATAGGTTTCTAGACGATTACCATTAGTGTTGTCCACCACCATAACCTTTTCACCCGGTAGTATGTCTGCCTTTTCCATCAGAACTTTGTCTACTGTAATACTTCCGATGTAGTTAACGTTGGCTTCCGTCACCGTCGCTCTGTGAATTTTCGACTTCAACATAATACGCATCGTTTCTTTCCTCATGTGGCTTTAAATTTCAATTGAGTTGACTGAGAAATATCTGAGCCTATATCTATTTGAGATGGCTGATACTTTTTAGCAAATAAACTCAAGTTTTTTGGGGCTATAGAAATACCAAACTTTAAATTTATAATATCAGATTGTCCATCAAACCAAAGTCGATTTAGTAGCCTATACTCTTGTTTGGAAAATGCAGTTCTTCCATGCAAAACTCTAGTATTATCTACAATAATTATTTGGTTTTGTGCAAGTTTAAAAATTACTTGATTGTCAGGATTATTTACAAAGTTTTCAAATGATTTAAATGCCGCAAAACTTTTCGATTCAACCGAAACATGAGCTGCATTATCTGCTCTAAACCTTACAATAAGCCCAGCATGATGTTCTTCAAAAATAGGTTTAGTTGCTTTTTTATTATCTCTTTTGACTGTAATCGCATCAGGATTAAACAAAGTTAACAATCCAACTGGGTTTGTCCGCTTTAGATGTTCATATACCAGCTTGCCATCAATAAGCTTGGTGAACCCGCCATTTGCAGCAGCAATCTGGCACTGCATTGCCATTACTTTTGGTGGAGTAATTGTGAACGCTCCATCCGTATGTAACGATAAATCTGTAGTTGTAGTATTTACATATTCTGGATAACTATCAACAGGACTGATGGGAACAATTCCCTGTGAATCAGAATGTTCGTGCTGAATAATTGTTCCAAAATAATCAGACAATTTTAATAAGTTATTCTTAGGTGTTGCTGAAGGTTCGTGTTCTAGTATTACGAATCCAAACTCATTAAATTTATTTGCCATCTCAGCTTCTTTAGAAACTGGCATTTCTAATACACTTTTCACTCTAATTATTAGATTTTCAATTTTTATTGAATACATTTTTAATTTTCTCCTGGATGTCACTGCTCTGCTACAACTAGCTTAATTTTTTTAGAATTCTCATGTTTACAATAAATACGTTTTCAAAAAAAATACTATAAGTCTTGCTGATATAGGTTGTAAATCCCTCGATATAGCTAGGTAATAATCAAACATAAAATTAAATGCCTCTATTGCATGTTTATTTAGAGCATGATAAGTATGTTTAAACAGAATTATTTACATTCAGTAGACCAAAAAGCTTTCCAAAAGACTTACCAGCTATTGATTTTCCTTGGGAATGCAATAATCCGCCGATATAAGCTTTTAAGAGGATGTTTAAAAAATTGGGAGTTGAGTAAAAAATATTTTAAACATCCTCTAATAGTTTAAAATTCAGTTTTTTACAATACAACCATTTTTAATCCACCTTGAGGATAAATTGAGAAAATATCTCGTACTGGTTTTAAAGGAGGTTTGCCTACCAATTCCAATTGCCAATTCCGCAAAATATTAGCCAATACTAACTTCATTTTAAACTGAGCAAATGCCATACCAATGCAAGTTCGGTTACCGCCACCGAAAGGGAAATACTCATAATTTAAAAATTTATTATCTAGAAAACGTTCTGGCTTAAACTGTTTAGAGTTAGGATATAGTTCTTCCCGGTGGTGAATTAGATAAATACATGGATAAAGACAAGTTCCTACCTCAAATTGATGACCTCCAATTTCTATTGGCGATTTTACAATTCGAGGAAAAGTAGTTAGACCAACTGGATATATTCTCAAGGTTTCAGCACAAACTGCATTGAGATAAGGTAATTTGCTTATTTCCGTTGGGTCTGGATTATCTCCTAACTCATCTAATTCTTGCAATAACTTGGCTCTTATCTCTGGTAAGTAATGAATCCAATAATATGCCCATGTTATTGCTGCAGATGTAGTTTCATATCCAGAAAAGATAAGTGTCATTAACTCATCTTGCAACTCCTCATCTGTCATTTTTCCTCCATTTTCATCTCGTGCTGCCATCAGCATACTGAGGATATCATTGTTGTAATTGTTACAATTTTCTCTACGTTCTTTGATTTCTGCAGAAATGATATTTGCAATCTGACGTTGGCAACGTAAAAGATTACCCCAGGCACTCCAAGAACCCCAGTCTCTTCTAAACACATTGAAGAAAAGAGAGCTAGAAGCAAAGGGATTAGTTATAGTGGATACTATTTGATTAACTATCAATTTGAGTTGTTGATAACGTTCCGTTTTATCTGAACCCAGTAAAACCGTTAACATCGCTCGCAGCGTAATTTCTTTGACTTCCTTGTAAATAATCAATCTTTGACCAGGTTGCCAATTAGAAGTAACCTGCTTCGTTGCATGGCATATTAGTTCTCCATAGTTAGATATATTTTGACCATGAAAAGCAGGCATCAGTAGTTTACGCTGTCGTTTATGACTACTTCCATCAAGCAAGGTGACGGAATTGTTGCCTAAAAAAAATCCTGCTAAATCGTTAGCTTTAGCTTTTCCACTGTCAAAATACTTGTGTTTATCAAAAATTTCTTTTATATCCTTAGGATTACTAATAAGTACTAAAGGTTCAAAACCAATAGCTTTGAAGGTAAAAGTGTCTCCATAGCGTGCTCGACACTCTTCCAAAAATTCACAAGGATTATTAAGCCATTGCAATAAGTTCCACCAAGATGGTGTAGTGGGACCAGGAAGTAATGAGGATTTAGCAGTATTAATCATTTTAGTTATGCTGGATTTGGCGTAAATTTACTAATTAGACTTTGGACACTATTGAATTTCATTTTTCCAATTGATGGGTTTTCTGTGCTTGTTCAAGAGATATTTGCATTTGTTGAGCCAATACCTTGACATGAGGCTCACTCAGCATTGAAACATGATTACCCGGAACTATATGGATTTCCACTTCTCCATCAGAAAACTGATTCCAACCCCATGTTGGCTCTTGGAAAATGTGAGAATAACTTTCTTGCTCTGGATTTATCTCCCTCGCACAAAACAAAGTGATTGGAGTTTTATAAGTCTTTTCCGGTTCATACTTAATTTGACATTGAGTTTGGAAAACTTGTAATAAACCACGAACAATTTTGATATCTGTTTGAGCAGGCAAAAAACCAACTATTTCTAACTTTTGCTTGAAATAATTTAATTGTTGCTCCCAAGTTAGAGAAGTTAGAGTTTCATAAGATAAAAATAGATTTTCTCCAACAATATCTTCAATAACCTCAGCCATTCGACATATCCACTTTGCATTATCCCAGTTAGAAAAATCATTCTGATGATTAGCTTGAGAAGTTGGTGCAGGAGTATCTAAAATTCCAACATAAGCAACAGACTTTCCAATAAGTTGTAGTTGATTCGCCATTTCAAATACTACATGACTGCCAAAGGAATGACCAGCCAAGAAGTAAGGACCAACTGGTTGAACTGTTTGAATTGCTTTAATGTGTTGGGAGGCTATTTCTTCAACACTTTTATGAGGTTCGGTTTCACCATCAAGACCTTGTGCTTGTAAACCGTATAACGGTTGATTATTTCCAAGATATTGTGCTAAGTGGTGGAAGTAGAGAACATTTCCACCTGCTCCTGGTACACAGAACAAAGGTGGTAATGAACCGTTTTGTTGAATTGGTACTAATGGAGACCAAAGTTCGGCTCCGGAATCGGAACCAACAAGAAGTGCTAGTCGTTCAATGGTGGGATTTTGAAAAAGAGTGGCTAAAGGTAAATTTTTCTGGAATTGTTGTTGAATCTCGGACATTAGACGGACAGCTAGAAGGGAATGTCCTCCTAAGCTAAAGAAGTTGTCATGAATACCAATAGAGGGTAGATTGAGAACTTCTTGGAAAATCTCAACTAACTGACGTTCTGTTTGATTCCGTGGTTTTGTCTGCTCAGAAGTATTCAAACCTCCATATATAGCAGCAATTTGTTCCCGATTAATTTCTCCTCTTTGAGTAAGGGGTATTTGTTCAAGTTGGACAAAGTTAATTTGATTGGGTATCCCAAAGCGATCGTGTAGTTGTAACTCTTGTAAGGAGAGTGCAGCAAGTTCTGGTGTGGGAGAGGTGAAGTAAGCAGTTAATTTCTGCTTGGGCTGACAATCACGAATCAAATGTTCAACATTTGTTTTAGTTCCATCCAATCCGATTAATAGATTATGTTCCGAACCAGATAAAGCTGCTAAAAATGAGTAAAATCCTTGTTGAGGAGTAATAATAAAATAGCCCTTAGCACGACTGAGTTCTTGGAATTGATAGCCATGACTTATTCCGGTTTCATTCCACATACTCCAAGAGCAGCAATAGCTTTGGAAACCGTTTTGTTGTTGATAATCGCTCCATGCTGACTGAAAACTATTTGCTGCACTATAAGCTGCAACATTGGTTCCTCCAAAGAAACCATTTACAGAACAAAAGTGGACAAATAAAGCATTTTCTTTATCCTTGAGCAATTGATGCAATACCCAAGTACCGCTAACTTTAGGACGTAAAACAGCAGCGATATTTCCTGGGGTTTCTTTCTCGATTGGCGTTTCCTGAATAATCCCAGCCATATGAAATACCCCATCAAGTTGAGTCCTCCATTCTTGTGTTGCTTTTTCTACTACCTGTTGTAAACCTACTAAATCACAAATATCTACAGTTTGATAAATTATTGAACCTGGTAGTTTTTCTAATTCTTGATACCTCTGCAATTTTGTGCTAGCTTCCTCATTATTATCTTCAATTTGAGTTCTACCAACTAATATTAAATTTGCTTGATAATGTTCTAATAAGTACTTTGCAATAACAGTCCCAATTCCTCCAAGCCCTCCTGTAAGTAGATACGTTCCTCCTGGTAGAATCGGAATTTTTTGTTTTTCCTTAGCAGTCATATCTACTGGTTCCAGACCAGACACAAAACGTTCTCTATTGCGTATAGCAACTTCCAATTCTTTATCAGCAGAATACAGTTCTTGCCAAATATAACTATTGTTGAGTTCTGGTGCTAATGGTAAATCTAAATGACGAGTAGTTAACCAAGGCATTTCTTGACTAACAGTTTTAAGTAAGCCTAAAACAGTGGATTTTTCGGGTTGAATTTTATCTGTGGGATGAACTAATTGGCTTTGATTAGCAATCCATAATAATTTGACTGCTTGCTGTTTGCCTTGAATTTCTTCTAAAGCTTGTACTAAAAATAGTAAACTGTAAATTCCTTGTTGTTGAGTGGACTCTAAATTTTCCAAGCTAGAAATTTTTTCAGTCTGCTCGTTGTAGTTCCAAAGATGAAGAATTTGACTAATTACTTGGCTATTTTGCCTCAAAGAATCAATTAACAAGCGATAGTGTTGTGGATTTCCAGGAACAACAGAATAATGATTTGGGCTAATTTGAGCAAAATTTGAACCAATAGTAACTTGAGCATATGGTTGAACAGTTTGGGACAATTCCTCGGTTAATCTTGTTGCCAAACCCAAATTATCTGTAAATATTAGGGTTAAAGTTTTCTGAGAAGAATAATTGAGTAAAGTATTTTTACTTTCTTTAATTTGCCATACTTTACGGTAAAACCAGTTGGGAATAGTATTAGTATTATCAAGCAACAAGTCTACACGCTGTCTGAGAGATTTAAACTCACCACATTCAAAACGTTGCTTAAGGAGGGAACGTTGAATTTTACCGATGGAAGTTTTGGGAATCAGTTCTTTATCTATGGGTATTAAATAACTTGGATTTATCCCGCAGTATTTTATAACTTGTTCCCTAACCTTTTTCAAAAGCTCTAATAATTGATTCTTCTCAGATACATACGGAGTGAAAAAGATTACTAATTCTTCGGTATTATTGCTAGCAACGCAGACTCCACAGGCTGCGGTATAAGAAACTTCAACCTCTCCTAATTCTTCAACAACAGCTTCTATTTCATGACTATAATAATTAACTCCATTAATAATAATGATATCTTTTTGTCGTCCTGTAATCGTTAAGCATCCATCTTTTATAAATCCTAAATCACCTGTATTAAACCAACCATCTTCGGTAAATGCTTCCTTATTTGCTTTTGGATTTTGATAATAACCAGAAGTAACGGTTAATCCTTTGACCTGAAGTAAACCAATTTCACCTTCTGATAATACTTCCATGTCTTGATTGACTATTCTCAGACAAGTACCCCTAATCGGTTTTCCAAGATTTACAAAGGAATTATCATCTGAACTTGATAAGAGTGAAAAATTGTCAGAATAAGTAATACCAGAGGAAACCTCAGCCATTCCCCAAGATGGAGTCATAGCATCCCCAGGTAAGCCAAAGGGAGCAAGTAATTTCAAAAAACGTCTTGCTGTTGCTGCAACAATTTGTTCCGCACCATTTAACATCAAGCGAATAGAAGATAAATTCCAATTCTGCTTTTCTATTTCTTGAACAAAATCATTAATTAAACTATAAGCAAAGTTAGGAGCAAAAGTAACAGTGACACCAAAAGTATCAATCCAATCCAACCATCTTAAAGGTTTTTCAATCACTAATTGACTAGTAGCATGAATTTGTTTACATCCTAAATAAATATCCCGGATATGAAAATATATTAAACCTGCAACATGGTCTAAGGGCATCCAATTTAAGGTTATATCTTCTGGGGTAAAATTATTCATTTGTATTGAACCAATAGTCCTACTCAGTAGATTTAAATGGCTCAACTGTACCACCTTAGACATACCTGTACTACCGGAAGTAAGCATGAACAGTGCTAAATCTTCTGGTTGGGCATTATAGTAATCTTTATCTGTTGAGAACTTTTGTAAACTTTCAATAGTTTCTAACTTAAAGTTGTCGTCATTTAGATTTTGAGACCATTTCTTTAGTTCTGACAATGATTTTTTATCTGTTAAAATCAAAGGTCTTTCTAACATCTGCCAACTATTTTGTAATTTATTTAGATTGACATTGGGCTGGTCATAGCTTACAGGAATTACAACGGGTACGGGAATAAAGCCTCCCAACACACAACCCCAAAAAGCACTAATAAAATCTTTATTTTCTTTTAATTGCAAAATAACTTTATCTTGTGGCTTAATTCCCAGTTTTCTGAAGCCACCTAGAATTCTTTGAGCATCTTCTAATAACTGGGCATATGATTGAACTTGTTCGGAACCATCAGAGTTAATATAAGTGATTCCTTTGTGAGGAAATTTCCCAGCAGTTTTTTGCAGCATCTCCCCTAAAGTTTCTGGAGATGATTCTGGAAAGATTAATACTTCTTCGTGGCTGATGGCAGGTGATTTTATTTCTAATAGGGAACTACTCTCTTTTCCCCTAGCAGTTCTGGGAGTTTCAACTGGAGTAGAACCTTGATTGAAAATAGCTTGGATTGATGGTAAAAGTTCTTCTAAATGTATCGGAGAAATCGTTTTTACATTTGGCTCAATAAAAACAGCAACTTTATCAATTTCCGCCTGAGAACCTATTTGTTCTTCCCAAGTGTTAATTAACTCAGAATCAATTATGCTAATAGAAGCTAAACCTACTTCATCAACTTCTCCAAAACTTGTCAATGGTAAAGCAGATACTGGTACATAGATGCAGGGTAATGGGTATCCAGGTAACTGAGATTTTAAATAATGGTGTAAAAACTCCCTAGCCCAAGAACCATCTTTGACTACGTAAGCGACTAATTTTTGATTGCGTACCATTACATAGCAATCTTCTACCCCTTTCGCTGTTTGTAAAGCTTGTTCAATACGTTGTAGGTTAATTCGTTGTCCATTAACTGTGACAATTCGATGCTCTTTTCCTAGCAATTCCAGAGAACCATCGACTCGACGACAACCCCATTCCCCTGTTTTTAATAACTTACCCAGTTGGGTATGTTCTATGAAACTTATAAATTTTTCTGGTTCTGGATGTAACTTGTCTGGGAGTAAATCGCAATTCCCCAAATAAATTTCTCCTTCTACACTCAAAGGAACTAATTGTTGATGGTTATCTAAAATGTAAATTTGTAAATTATTTGAACTCAGGAAATGAACATATTTATCCAGCAGGTAAGTTGTAGCGATGTTATTGTAACTGTGCAGTACCTGCTCTTGCTCAGAATCTGTGAATAATGGTAATTCACTTATCTTTTGTTGGGGATTTTCTACAATCGCGCTACACAGATTCTGGAAATGAGCAGTCATGCGCTCAATAGTTGACCCATCAAATAAGTCAGTGTTGTATTCCCATGAACCCACTAGTGCTTCGGAAGTTTGCTGCATTGATACTGTTAAATCAAACCGGGCTGTTTCTGTTTGAGAACTCAATAAATTAAGGGTCACACCAGGTAATTCTAATTCACCCATGGGTGCATTCTGCAACACAAACATTACCTGGAATAAGGGTGCATAACTCAAAGAGCGTTGTGGTTGTAGTACTTCAACTACCTGTTCAAAAGGCACATCCTGATGTTCATAAGCTTCAAGTGTAGTTTCCCTAACTTGTGCCAGCAAATTCTCAAAACTGGGATTATCTTCAAAACGGGTTTTCAATACCAAAGTATTGGCAAAAAAGCCAATCAAAGACTCAATTTCACTGCAGTTGCGATTGGCAATGGGTGAACCAATTAAAATATCTAATTGACCGCTGTAGCGATAGAGTAAAGTGGCAAACGCTGCGTGCAGGGTCATAAATAAGGTAGTACCCGAGTTCCGAGACAGGGTTT
Source organism: Nostoc sp. ATCC 53789 (assembly GCF_009873495.1). Taxonomy (GTDB): domain Bacteria; phylum Cyanobacteriota; class Cyanobacteriia; order Cyanobacteriales; family Nostocaceae; genus Nostoc; species Nostoc muscorum_A. The sequence continues at coordinate 199,123 of NZ_CP046706.1, forward strand.
GCAACTTCTCTTTTAAATCAGTATTTAAACTAAAACTTTGAGTAGTACCCCGGAAAGTTTGCACGGTTGGACGAGGACGGTCAGTAGGTAATTGTAACAATTCTGGTGCACCCTCTAACTGAGAAAGCCAGTAATTGAGTTGAGTTTCTAGTACCTTTCCACTTAACCATTGTCTTTGCCAAACTGCAAAGTCTGCATACTGGATTGGTAATTCTGCCAAGGGGGATGGTTTTCCTGCACTAAAAGCTTGATATAAAGTAGATAGTTCTTGGCTGAATATCCCCATTGACCAACCATCAGAGACAATGTGGTGCATCGTCAGTAATAACACATATTCTCTGGCATCTAACTGCAATAAACTACACCTGATTAGTGGTGCAGTTTCTAAGTCAAAGGGGGTAATTGCTGCAAGTTGTGCTTGTTGGTGAAGGACACTTTCCCGTTCTGTTGCTTCTAGTTGCTGTAAGTCCGCCACACTGATGTTCATGGTGGCTTCTGGGTGAATTACCTGTATTGGTGTGCCATTCACAGTTCGGAAGCTGGTGCGTAGTACTTCATGACGGCGGACTATTTCTGATAATGCTTGTTGCAAGGCATTAATATCCAACTTTCCAGTGACACGAATTGCTCCTGGCATGTTATAAGTGGCACTTGACCCTTCAAGTTGGTTGAGGAACCACAACCGGTCTTGTGCAAAAGATAGGGGTAATTGTTGGTTCTGTGTTCTTGGCTGAATGGGGGGAAGACTTAATGCGCTATTAGTAGTACGTAATTGGGTTAATGTTTGCTCTAATTGAGCTACAGTGGGAGAGGAAAAGACTGCACTTAGTTCTATTTCTACTTCAAAGGCAACTCTGAGTCGGGAAATTAATCGGGTTGCTAGTAGGGAATGTCCTCCCAATTCAAAGAAGTTGTCATGGATTCCAACATTTTGCACACCTAGAATAGAAGCGAAGATGTTGGCTATTATTTCTTCACCCGATGTACGTGGTGGGACATATTCATGTTCTCGGCTAATTTCTCCATCAGGTGCTGGAAGGGCTTTACGGTCTATTTTACCGCTGGGTGTCAACGGTAAGGTGTCTAAGATGACAAAGGCACTGGGCATCATGTATTCTGGTAGCTTTTGTTTGAGGAATTCACGCAGGTGATAGGTACTTAGTGATTCATCCTCACAGACTATGTAGGCTACTAAACGTTTGCTACCTGGAATATCTTCTATGGCAATGACAACGACTTGTTGGATTTGGGGGTGGGTACTGAGGACTGCTTCGATTTCTCCAAGTTCAATGCGGAAGCCCCGCACCTTCACTTGGTGATCGATACGCCCTACAAATTCGATATTACCATCCGGCAGCCAGCGGGCTAGGTCTCCAGTCCTAAACAATCTTTCTGCTTGTGCCTTTTTACTTTTCCCCCTGTCCTTCACAAACGGGTTGGGGATAAACTTTTCCCGCGTTAACTCGGGCAGATTTAAATACCCTTTTGCAAGCCCATCTCCGCCGACGTATAGCTCACCCGTAACACCAGGTGGCAAAAGATCGCCATACTTGTCGAGGATGTAAATTTGTGTGTTTGAAATCGGTTTTCCAATCGGAATCGTATTTCTTTTCAGATATTCTTCTAGAGCTTCTCCTAAATCTGCTCTTCGCTCGTCTGCCAACTGCAAATGTATTATTTCTTTATGCAGGACAGCAGTTTCCCTATCCCCTGAGCCACTAGGAAGATTTTTTAAAGCATCAAGTTTCTCTTTACTTTTTGCTTCAATTTGATTTGCGATTCTCAGTTTGACTTCAAAGCATGTAACATCAGCGGCAACTTCTGAAGAGCCGTAGAGATTGAACAATCTGGCAGAGCTGATTTTCTGGTGAAATTCCTTAGCCAAGGTTAGCGGTAAGACTTCACCGCTGCAAAAGACATATTTGAGATATCGAAGTTTTGTCAGTTGTTGGGGCGCATTTTCCAGTATCGCTTTTAATAGCGATGGAACGAGAACAATTCTAGTTACCTTTCGATCGCTCAACAGGCTCATTAGCCTGGGAATATTGCCCCGTATATCATCTGGAACGATCACAAGGGGAATTCCTTTGAGAAGGGGAGAAAATATTTCCGCAACATGATCGCCAAAATTGATGGATGTTTTCTGAGAGCAAATCTCATCTGCCCCAAATGGTAGCATTTCCCAGATCCAATGCAAGCGATTGACAATGCCGCGAAGCGTGCCGAGAACGGCTTTGGGTTTTCCAGTAGAACCAGACGTATAGATTGCGTATGCAAGGTCATCCAGTGTTGTTTGCCGATCCAGATTTTCAACGCCTTCCCTAGCAATGACATCCCTATCCCTGTCCAGGCAAACGATATGGGCATTTTGAGGGGAAATCTTTTCGAGCAGAGGCTGCTGGGTCAATATGATATGCACATTGGAATCTTCCTGCATGAACGCCAGTCGTTCTTGCGGATAGTTCGGATCTAACGGCACATATACACCACCAGCTTTAAGTATCCCCAACAGTCCTACAATCATATCAATGGAGTATTCTATGCAAATACCCACCAGCACTTCTGGTTTCACTCCCAGAGTTTGTAGATAATGTGCTAATTGGTTCGCTTTTTGATTTAATTGTTGGTAGGTTGATTGTTCTTCTTCAAACACCACTGCTATGGAGTTGGGGTTTTTTTCTACCTGTTGCTCAAATAACTGATGAATACATTTATCAGATGGGTAATCCGTTGCAGTGTTATTCCACTCAACCAATAACTGATGACGTTCTACTTCACTTAATAAAGGTAATTGAGCTACCTTATGTGAAGGATTTTCCACAATTGCAATTGCTGATAAAACAGTTTGCAGATATCCTAAAATCCACTCAATAGTATTTGAAGAGAAACGAGCAGTATCGTAACTAATCCTAACTGACAACTTATCCCCAGGAACTGCAACTAAAGTTAGTGGATAATTAGTTTGTTCAAAAACCTCTATATCACCTAAGTGTAATGAACCTTCTTCATTCAACAAAGAATTATCAATTGGATAATTCTCAAACACCACAATGCTCTCAAACAAAGGTATTCCACCTGGTATCTCAGAAGTAGCTTGAATATCAACAAGAGGAGTATAAAAATACTCTTGTAATTCAACCATTGACTGTTGTATTTTTTGCAACCAAGGTATGAGTTGCTCCTGGGTGGATACTTGTACTCGTAAGGGAAGGGTGTTAATAAACAGTCCTACCATATTTTCTATCTCAGAGAGGCTAGGAGGACGACCAGAAACAGTCACACCAAATACTACATCTTTCTCACCACTATAACGACTCAATAGTAAAGCCCAAGCAGCTTGTACTACAGTTGATAAAGTCACATGATGTTGTTGTGCTATATGAAGTAACTTCTGAGTGCATTCAGGGGATAAACTACTTGTTCTCTCCTGATAATCCGCAGTTTTATACTGTTGCTCTTTCAGAAATTGAGTTTTATCCATTACCAATGGAGTGGGAGCACTAAAACCTTGTAAAGTTTGTTGCCAAAACTCAATTGCTGCTGATTTGTCTTGAGAATTCAACCAAGCAATATAATCCTGGTAAGGACGTGGTTTTGGCAATTGGCAATTTTCACCAAGCAGATGTGCTTTATAGAAAATTAAAATTTCTTTAAAAATAATTGATAAACACCATCCATCCATAAGGATGTGGTGATGACTCCAGATAAATTTGTAATTATCTTCGCCTAGCCTGACTAACGTACACCGCATTAATGGTGCTTGGGATAAGTTAAAACCTTGTTCTCTTTGTGTTTGCAATAATTGTTTTAATTGTTGTTGTTGATCATTAGAAGAAAGTTCTCGCCAATCAAGAGTATTCCAAGGAACATTAACCTGTTTTAGTACTACTTGTAATGGAGTTTGGCGATTTTCCCAAACAAAAAATGTACGTAGAATTGAATGTCTATCTAAAACTTTTTGCCAAGCTCTTTCAAAAGCAGCAACATTGATATTCCCCTTCAAACCCCAGGTCATCTGTTCAAGATATACCCCACTATAAGGTGCATAAAGACTGTGGAACAGCATCCCTTGTTGCATGGGAGAAAGTGGATAAATTGAAGAGATATTTCTTCTAATTTCTTCGTTGCTCATTGTTCTCTCTTTTTTTATCTATATTTTTTATATTTACACTATTTGCCCAAGTTTTTTAATAACTCATCAAGTTCTAATTGATTTAACTGTGCATCTGGGAAATCACTAGCTGTATATCCAAAACCATTTTCTGACTGGCAATGTTCTATTATTGACTTAATTGCTTGAATATAGCTTTGTGTCAAATTTTTTACTGTATCATGAGTATGAAAATTACTACTATAAGTCCAATCAATTTGTAATTCACCTTCTACCACCAGACTATTAATCTCTAATAGATGGTGACGAGTTTGCTTTGAACTATGATTATCTCCAGTAGATTCTGGCGCAAATTTCCAACCAGTTTCCGATTGTATTTGGTCAAATTGTCCTAGGTAGTTAAAACTAATTTCTGGAGTAGGAATTGTCTGTAGTTTTTGGGTTACAGTAGTATCTTCACACAAGTAACGCAATATACCAAAGCCAATACCACGATGGGGAATCTCTCGTAATTGTTCTTTAATTGACTTGATAACTTCTGCTGGTTGTTTATCGTCTGGTAATCGCAATAATACTGGGAATAAACTGGTAAACCAACCTATTGTTCTTGATAAGTCTACATCTGAAAATAGTTCTTCTCTGCCATGTCCTTCTAGGTCAATTAGTACTTTTGAATCTCCCGTCCACTCTGCCAAGGAAACTACTAATGCACTGAGGAGGATATCGTTAATTTGTGTGTTATAAGCTGAGTTTACTGACCCCAGCAAAGCGCGGGTTTCTTCTGGACTCAATTTCACTCTATAATTAATCGCACTATCAACTGTTTTTTCTGCTTGAGTGTGAGCAGAATCTAATGGTAGTGGTGTTGTTTCTGACCAAGGTTGGTTGAGCCAATAGTCTAACTCTTGTTTGATTTTTTCTGATTGTGCATAATTTTTCAATTTCTCTGCCCAATCAATAAATGCTGTTGTTTTCGCATTTAGCTGTATTGATTGTTGAGCGATTAGTTGTTGATAGATTGTTTCTAAGTCTGATAGTAAAATTCGCCAACTCACACCATCTACTGCTAGGTGATGAATAATAATCAGTAAACGGGCATCAACTTCACTACCTAAGTTAAACATCACCACTTGCATTAAAGGTCCCTCTGAGAGGTTTAAACTTGCTTGATATTCCGTGGCGATCTGTGATAAAGCTTGTGGTTGTTCAATGACAGGAGTTGATGATAAATCAACTACAGTAAATGCTACGGGATCATCAAAGCCATGGTTTATTTGTTTGTACTCAGATGCAACTGATGTGAATCGTAAACGCAGAGCATCGTGATGCTCTAATAATTTTTTCAAGGCTGTTTCGATTAATTCAGTTTGCAGATGATTGGGAATCTGCAATAAAACTGATTGGTTGTAATGGTGTGCTTCTTGGCTATTTTGTGCAAAGAACCACTGTTGAATTGGTGTTAGGGGTGCAACTCCAGTAACTATACCTTGGTTAGCACTGACAGTAACTGTTGTATTGGCTACTAATGCTAGTTTGGCGATGGTTTGATTTTGGAATATTTGTTTGGGAGTGATTTGTATTCCTAAGTTTTTGGCACGAGAAACTACTTGAATACCAAGGATGGAGTCGCCACCAATTTCAAAGAAGTTGTCATGGATGCTGACTTGTTCTTTAAGGAGCAGTTCTTGCCAAATGTTGGTTAAGATTTGTTCTATTTCTGTGCGTGGTGCGACATATTCATCCTCTCGGCTAACTTCCCCATCAGGTGCACTTAGGGCTTTGCGGTCTACTTTACCGTTGGGTGTCAACGGTAGGGTGTCTAAGATGACAAAGCTAGAGGGGAGCATATATTCTGGCAATTTAGACTTTAGGTAGGAGCGCAATTCATTGCTACTCAGTACCTTACGTTCAGGCTTTGACTTATTAATTGTGTAATCTTCTAGATTATTTTCAGCAAACAATCGTTGATAAAAAGGGTTTTGCTTAAACAATTGTTTCCAATGATATGAGATGTATTCAAACTCAATCTCTTTTCCAGTTTTTTTTAAAAGACGACCTCGAAGAGTATAATCTGGATTCAAATTATTTTCACAAAGCGTTCTCGTACAAACAGCTTCGATGATATCTCCTTCATTTACATAAATTCCTGGTTCAAACACTGGAAGATAAACTGGTAACCAGCAATGTTCATTTTCTAAAATATCTATACATTCTCCTTCAATTGTGTGTAAGTTTAATCCCACTGAAAAACCATCTAATCTTCCTGATTTTTCAATAGTTAATTTAATTTGGTGAGTAGATTCTGTGCTAACAAGCTTGCTAAAGTCTAAATCCTCAAAAACTCCTCGATTGGACAACCAGTTTACTTGATTTAATCCTTTAATACATACTCGTAAATCAAAAGGATATCCAACTTGCTCAAATATCTTCTGGGTATAATAACCTGAAACTTTTGTAAATTGGGGTTGATTTAGTAATTCATCAGGAAGAGTTACTGCAATAATTTGAGTCACACTTCTTTGGGGAATCATTACACCATCTGATTTGAGAAATCTTCTGGCGTTGTTGATAATTACTGCTGCTCCTTCAGATCCACCAATGGGTCCCACAATTTCAGAAACACATACATCAACTTCTTCTGGTAAGTTGGCTGTAGTAGCGTCTCCATGTATGATTTGAATTTGTTCTGATAACCCCAACTCTTGCACGCAAGCTGAAGCTAACTTACTGGTTTGCTCGTCTCTCTCAATTGCGTAGACTTTCTTAGCACCTGCTTCTGCACAAAATCTGGCTATAATTGCATCCTTGCCCGTGCCAATTTCAACAACTACTTTATCTTTAACCATTTGATTAATTGCGACTTGGTAACTCTGGTTTCGACGATGATCATTGGTCATCGCATAGTACAAGAGCTCATCATAAACGTAGAATTCTGCTACTGAGGGCCAAAGTTCAATTCCTGTCTGGGGCTGGGGATCTTTTTCTTTTGACTGAAGAGGAACTAAATATGCTACCAACCGTTTGTGACCCGGAGTATCTTCCCTTTCGGTGACTGCGACTTGCTGTACTTGAGGATGGGTACTCAGAACTGATTCTATTTCTCCTAGTTCTATGCGGAAACCACGTATTTTCACCTGGTTATCAAGACGACCAAGAAACTCAATATTACCATCTGGTAAGTATCGAGCTAAATCTCCAGTTTTATATAGTTTTGATCTGCTATTGAAGGGGTTAGGGATGAATTTCTCTAAAGTTAATTCCGGTCGGTTGAGGTAACCTCTGGCTAAGCCATAACCTCCGATGTATAATTCTCCGGATACACTTATGGGTACTGGTTCTAAGTGCTTATCTAAGATATAGATTTGGGTGTTTGCAATGGGGCGACCGATAGTAACTTTCTCGCTACCATGGCTGATTTGAGCCACTGCAGCACCAATAGTAGACTCAGTAGGCCCATAACCATTAAACAAACGACGACCAACAGACCACTGATTGGCCAATTCTAAATTACAAGCTTCCCCTGCCACAATTATCTGACCCAAGGCTGGAAATTCATCAGTAGCTAGTACTGCCAGGGCAGAGGGAGGTAACGTAACATGAGTTACACATCTTTCTTGTAAAATTTGCTTTAAATCCGAACCCGGGATTAACTCAGAAGCTATAGCCAAAATTAGCATTGCTCCAGAAGTCAAAGCGATAAATATTTCCGAAACTGAAGCATCAAAACTTATAGAAGCAAATTGAAGAACACGACTATTTGGTTCTAGATAAAATAAATTTTTCTGTGCTTGAATAAGGTTGCACAAAGAAAAATGTTCAATCCCAACCCCCTTGGGAACTCCAGTAGAACCAGAAGTATAAATCACATAAGCCAAATTATCTGAACATACCCCAACATCAAGATTCTCCTGACTGTGTTGCTCAATCACTCCCCAATCACTATCCAAACAAACCACCTGTGCAGTATGTGACGGCAAAGATTCCAGTAGGGACTTTTGAGCCAACAACACCTCAACACCTGAATCCGCCAACATATAACTCAACCGTTCTTGGGGATAATTGGGGTCAAGGGGTACATAAGCCCCACCAGCCTTGAGTATCCCCAAGAGCCCTACCACCATTTCAAAAGAACGCTCCACGTAAATCCCTACCAGCACCTCTGGTTCGACTCGCAAGGAAAGCAGGTGATGTGCTAGTTGGTTGGCTTTTTGATTTAATTGTTGGTAGGTTAACTGCTGATTCTCAAATACCACCGCGACTGCATCCGGTGTTCTCTCTACCTGCTCTTCAAACAATTGATGGATACATTTACTGGGATATTCCCTTGCTGTATCATTCCACTCCACCAACAACTGATGCCGTTCTACTTCACTCAATAGGGGTGATTCACTTACCTTTTGTTGAGGATTTTCCACAATCGCTGACAATAAATTCTGGAAATGACCAGCCATGCGCTCAATGGTTGACTCATCAAACAAGTCAGTGTTGTACTTAAAAACCCCAAAAACAGATGAACTCCCCTCCACCATTTCTAAACCTAAATCTAACTGACCTTCCTGTTGAGGTATTTCATAAGGTTTTATCTTCAATTCTCCCCAATCAACATAGGTTTCTATTTGATTTACAAACAACTTCTGTATATCTTGAGATTTTTGGAACTGCAGTAGAGAAAAAGAAGCCTGAAAAATCGGCGAACGACTGGGGTCGCGGTGTGGCTGTAGCTTTTCTACCAATAGAGCAAATGGGTAATCTTGATGAGCAAGTGCTTCCAATACGGTTTGGCGTACTTGGGCGAGGAAATCTTTGAAACTGGGATTTCCCGATAAATTTGCTCGCATAACAACAGGATCAACAAAGTAGCCCAAGATCGAAGCAAACTTAGCTTGACTCCTACCTGAGGTGGGAGAACCGACTAAAATATCCTCCTGGCCTGTGTAACGATACAAAAACACCTGAAAAGTTGCTAAGAGCATCATGTAAAGTGTTGCTCCCGAGTTTAAAGCCAGCTCCTTGAGTTGCTTAGTGAGCTTGTCAGATAATTTGAAGTGATGGGAAGCACCATTATAAGTTTTTATCGGTGGTCGCTGTCTTGAGGTTGCTAGGTTTAGTGCTGGCAAATCGCCTGTCAGTTTTTGCTGCCAGTAGTTCCAGAGTCTTTCCCCTTCAGTCTCCTGCAAAATATTCCTCTGCCAACGAACGTAATCTTGGTAAGAATGCTTTAGAGGAGAAAGGGGTGTCTTAAAATCAGCCCATTGTACTTGGTAGAGTTGTGGCAACTCCTGTATTAACATATCTAAAGACCAGGCATCGCAAGCAATGTGGTGTATGGTTAGCAACAGGACATGTTCTTTCTTGGAACGAGTAAACCACCGAACTCGCATAACAGGCCCTCGTTCGAGGTCAAAATATTGTTGATGGCTCTCAATCACTTTCCCTTTCAGTTCATCTTCACTCCAAGCAGAAGCATCAATTTGCAAGAAATTTAATTCCTGAAAATTATTTACCTGTTGGATTGACTCAGATCCGAGTTTGGGATAATTTGTACGCAATATCGGATGCCGTTCTATTAGTTTCTCAAATGCCTTTTGCATTGCTGTAATATCTACTGTTGAGCAAATACGAGCGACAAATGATACGTTATAAGCATGACTTTCTGGTGCTAATTGCCACAAAAACCAAAGTGCCCGTTGACCGTAAGAAAGGGGATAGACGTTTAAAATATCTGGGCGATCGCGCAGCAATTGTAATATTTCGGTTTTGTATTGTTTCAGTTGAGCTAATACTAAAGCAGTTGATTCTTCTTGAGGAGCATCGTAACAAAGCCGTTCGCCCTCACTCCACACTTGCCAACCTTTTATTGAAATATCTTGTAAAAATTCGATTAAATTCATAATTCACCTCTTATCCGCTCGTTTTCTTTCCTATTGCTTTGGTAGAGTTGCCCATTATTTTCTGACTCAACTCCTTGATTCTGAGCAACTTGGCTCAGTTGCTCATTCACTTCAGTGGCTAAATCAACGATACTGATATCTTCTATAAATTTGACTATAGATATATCCACGAGCAAGTCAGTTTGAAGCCTATTGTGCAATTCCACAGCCATTAGAGAATCAAGCCCCATAGTGTTCAGGGGCTGTTGCATATCAATTTGAGAAGTGCTCAAAGAAAGTACTTGAGAAATTTCATCTTTAATGTAAATTATCAAAAGCTTTTCTCTTTCTCTTGGTAAAGCAGCTTTTAGCTGTTCTAAAAATTCATTGTGCTTTGTCTTTGTTTTGAGGGCTTTTTGCTGTGATTTGCTTTCTTTTACCAATTGGGACAGCAATGGTATTTGATTACCAAAACTAAATTGCTCTTGGAACACTGACCATTGAATTGGTAGGACTCCTACTTGTGGTATGGATTGTTCGAGTAATTGTCCTAGAACCTGCAATCCCTGTTCTGAAGACAAAAAAGTCATTCCCTTGGACACCATTCTATCTTGATGAGGACTATCCAAATTTGCTGCCATTCCCTCTTGTGCCCATGGTCCCCAGTTAATGCTCAAGCCAGGTAAACCCATACCCCGTCGATGATGGGCTAAACCATCCATGAAAGCATTAGCAGCAGCATAATTCCCTTGACCAGGCGAACCCAATATTGAAGCCATAGAGGAAAAACAAACAAAAAAGTCCAAAGGTAGATTCTGAGTCAAATTATGCAAATGCCAAGCCCCTTGTACTTTTGGTGCCATCACCTGTGTAAATTTTTCCCAATTCATGTTTAACAGCAAACCATCATCCAATATCCCAGCAGCATGAATTATTCCTCGTAATGCTGGCAAAGATACTTTGATTGACTCTATAATTCTTGCCACATTTTCTTGTTGGGAAATATCTCCACACAGGACTAATACTTGCGCTCCTGCCTTCTGTAATTGTTCAATGGTTTGTTGAGCTTTTGCTGATGGCTGCCTACGTCCGGTAAGTACTAAATATTTGACCCCTTGTTGTACCATCCACTCAGCGGTTTTTAACCCCAGTGCTCCCAGACCTCCGGTAATTAAGTAACTGGCTTCGGCTTGGATTAGGTTGTCTAAAGACTTATATTCTGATAGCTTCAGTTGAAATGGTTGTTGCGAGGAAATTTGTAATCCGGACTGTGTAGATGTACTCATTTTTTGTTGCCGCTCTAACCGGGCAACGTGACGTACCCCTTGACAGTAAGCAATTTGGTTTTCATCACCAGGAGATAATAGTTCCTCTAACAAAGCAGCTACTGTTTGGGAATCTTCCATAGTTGGATCTAAGTCTAAACACCGGCATTGTAATTCCCTATGTTCCTGGGCAATTACTCGACCTAACCCCCATAAAGGTGTTTGTTGGAATTGTATAGGAAGGGACTCATTACCCACAGATTGTGAGCCTTGAGTCACTAACCATAATGGGGCACTTTCCATATCTTGATTTTTTACTAAGGCTTGGACTAAATGAAGTACGCTGCCACAGCCCAGTTCTTGGGATTTTTGCAACTCCTGTGCCCCAGTCCTTAGTGCTATTGTTGAGTCCAAACTCCACAGGTGAATAATTCCTCGTAATGGGGGTTGCTGCTCCAAGCTTGATTGCAATAGGTGCAGGAATTCCTCAGGATGGTTGGGGTTGATTTGATAATGTTGAGATTCTAACTGCTGGTAATTTTCCCCTGGTGTTACTAATATACAATGCCAACCTTGTTGTTCTAAGGATTCTACCAGATGTTTGCCTATACCTGTGGGTGGGGAAAACAATAACCAGCTACCTGATTTTGTTAAGTCAATTGATTGGTTATGGGGTGAAATTGATTGGGTTTGCCAATGGATTTGATATAACCAATTATTAAATTTTGGTTCAATATTACGCAACAAAGCCTCGCGAGAAGTACGTAATAAAGTTAAACCTTCAACTCTTGCTACTACTATTCCTTGTTCATCCAATAAACAAACTTTACCGCTCAAAGTTTGTTTATTAGTTTCTGTTGCACCTATCTCTACTTGAGTCCACAAACTATTACTACCACTCCGATAAATTTGTAGTCGTTTTATTTCCAATGGCAAATAAGTTTCTTGGTTGTCCGTTTTACCCATAACTGCTGCTAACACCTGGAAGCTAGCATCTAAAAGAATTGGGTGCAGTTGGTATAAAGTTGCAACATTCACCTCAGTTTCTGGTAACTGAATTTCACCTAGTGCTTTTCCTTCGCTGTGCCACAGTTGTTTAACGGCTTGGAAAGAAGAACCGTAATTAAGACCCCATTCTTCAAATTTTTGGTAGAATTCAGTAGGTAATATCTGTTGGTTATACTCGTCTTTAATCGCTTTTAAGTTTGTTGTTTCTAATTGGGGGTCTTTATTACCTACTAATATTTTTCCTTCAATATGTAGAATCCATTTAGGTTCTGAAGAATTAGTGTTTATATCCAAACTGAAAATTTGGAATTTATAGCTTTGTACTAACTGTAAATTTAAAACTATCTGAATTGTATTAATTTCATCCTTTGATAAAATTAATACTTTTTGGATTGCTATATCTTCTAGGATTAAATCATCTGAATTGAATAAAATTGAACCTGCTGCTAAGGCTATTTCCAAGTAAGCTGCTGCTGGGAAAACAGGTTGAGAAAAAACACAGTGGTGTTGCAGGTAAGTTGGTTGAGAAGCACTAATTTGACATTCAAAACGAATTTGCTGTTCTAAGGCTGCTAAATGTAATCTTTGACCGAGTAGAGGGTGAAGATTTTTATGATTTGATAAAAACTGTTTTTGATGTATTAGATTATTATTTGTCTCAATCCAATAACGTTGCCGTTGAAAGGGATAAGTCGGCAATACTACCTTGCTACGAGAATAATCTTTATCAAACCCTAACCAATCAACTTTAACTCCATGCACATATAGTTCAGCCAAACTTTGTAGCATTTGCTGCCAGTCTTCTTGACCTGGTTTCAAAGAAGGCAACCAAACTCCCACATCTTCTGGCAAGCACTGTCTTCCCATGCCTAACAAAGTTGGTTTGGGTCCAATTTCTAAGAAGATGGAATAACCTTCTTGCTGTAATGTGTCCATACTTTGGGCAAATTTCACCGGTTGCCGGACATGATTTACCCAATAGCTTGCTGTGGCAATACTATTCTCTGCCCTAGCTCCCGTTACATTTGATACTAATGGAATATTTGGTTGATTGTAGGTTATTTCTGATGCTACTGCTTCAAAGTCCGCCAACATTGGTTCCATCAAATGTGAATGGAATGCGTGGGATACTTGCAGTCGTTTTGTCTTAATGTCTTCTGCTTCTAAGCTATTTTGAACCGCTCCAATTGCTTCTGCCTCACCAGAAATGACAATGCTTTGGGGTCCGTTAATCGATGCGATCGCTACTTTTTGAGAGTATGGTGCAATTAGTTGATTTACCTTTTCAATTGAAGCCATTACAGATAACATTTCACCCCCAGAGGGTAACTGTTGCATTAGTCTTCCTCTATGAGCAATCAGTTTTAAACCATCTTCTAAACTAAATATTCCTGCTACTGTGGCTGCCACATATTCCCCAGCACTATGCCCCATAACCACATCCGGTTTTATTCCCCAGGATTCCCATAGTTTATAAAGAGCATATTCTATTGCAAATAAAGCTACTTGGGTATAGGCGGTTTGAGCTAGGACATTTTCCTGTACTTGAGCGACATCAAGTATTTCTAATAAAGGTTTGTCTAAGTAGTTTTCTAATATTTGGGCACATTGATCCACAAATTGTTTGAAGGTCGGTTGGGTTTGGTAAAGCTGGCGACCCATACCCACATATTGAGACCCTTGACCAGTGAAAAGCATTGCAACTTTGGTCAACTGACTACTACTGACTTGTCCAGTTACCAAATCCATCCTTTCTGAATCTGTACCAAAGTTACCCAGCTTTTGTTGCAACTCTTTTCGATTGCTCGCGACCACCGCCAGACGATGCTTGTGAGCCAACCTACTACTATTGGCAGTAAAGCAGATATCCCTTAAGTCCTGCTCTAGGTGCGTTTTTAAATGGTCACTATAGCGTTGGGCTAGCTGTGCCAAAGCCAAGTCATTTTTGGCTGACAACTGCAACAGATGTAGTGGACGCTCATACTCTACTGTAGAACTGGCAATGGCAGCAGGGGTTTCCGATAGCACCACATGGGCATTAGTACCCGTAAACCCAAAAGAACTTACCCCCGCCAACCTACCTTTCGACCCAACCCAAGGGGTCAAAGCTTGAGGTACCTGTAACCAAGGTTGCCAGTCAATCTTGGGGTTAGGCTCTTGCAGATGTAAATTGGCAGGTATTTGCTGATGCTGTAGAGATAGTACTACCTTAATTAGTCCCGATACCCCCGCTGCCGACTCCAAATGCCCAATATTTGTCTTTACCGTACCTATCCACAAGGGCTGACTTGGTGAACGTTGGAGCCCTAGTACTGCTGCTGCTGCATTTACCTCTATGGGGTCTCCCAAAGATGTACCCGTACCATGGGCTTCTAAGTAGCTAATATCTGCCGGTTCTACCCGAGCTTGTTTGAGTGCTTGTAAAATCAATTTTTGTTGGGACTGGCCATTAGGCACTGTTAAGCCACTACTGGGTCCATCTTGGTTCACCGCACTGCCCAGAATCAAGGCTAAAATTGGGTCACCGTCTGCTTGGGCTTGACTCAAAGACTTGAGCACCACCATACCACAGCCTTCTCCCCGACCATAACCATCCGCTGATATATCAAAGGTTTTGCACAATCCGTCTGGGGAAATCATTCCGGCTCGGGAAGTAAAAATATAGCTACTAGGAGTTAGATGGAGTTTCACTCCCCCAGCAATTGCCATCTGACATTCTCCCAGGCGTATGCTGTTGCAAGCTTGATGAATCGCCACTAAGGAAGAAGAACAGGCGGTATCAATGGTTACTGTTGGTCCCGTGAACCCAAATGTATAAGCCAAACGTCCTGACGCACTCGAAGGACTGTTACCAGTGCATGTATAGGTGCCAAAGGTACTGTTGGGCTCTTGCTCTAAATGCTTTTGCATCAGTTGTTCGTAGTCATGTCCATCGTTACCCACAAATACCCCAACGGGTTCGGATGATAGACGTTCCACCTTTTGTCCGGCTCGCTCTAAGGCTTGCCAACTTACTTCCAGTAGCAACCGATGTTGGGGATCCATGGCTGTTGCTTCCCTCGGAGAGATGCCAAAAAATTCTGGGTCAAATTGATCTACTCCACTAATAAAGTGACCGTAACGGGTGACCATTTTACCTGCGGCTTCTCGGTCTGGGTCATAGTAGCTATTGACGTCCCATCGCTGTGCTGGAATTTCTTCACGGGCACTAGTACCTGAATGCAATAATTCCCAGAATTTTTCTGGGGTGTTTGCTCCACCAGGTAAGGAACATCCCATACCTATAATCGCTATGGGTTCATGTTCTGCAGCTTTTACTTTTTGTTCTGGCTGCTGACCATCATTCGAGGTACTCAGGTCTAGTATTTGAGAGCTTATATACTTAGTTAGTTGTTCAATATTGGGAAAGTCAAAGCTTAGGGTTGAGGGTAATGTCACCTTTAGTAATTGGGTGATGCGGTTACGTAATTCCACTGCCATTAATGAGTCCATACCCAAGTCAAAGAATCCTTGCTCAAAACCAGGTAGTTGGGAATCATTGAGCGCCAATACTTTGGCTACTTCACTCTGAATTTCAGTTCTCAATACATAGTAGCGCTCTTTACAAGGCAAAGATTCCAATCGTTTTAAAAGCTCATTTTGCTTTGTCTTTGTTCTAAAGGCTTTTTGTTGTGATTCGGTTTCTCCTAGCAATTCCAAAAGTAATGGTATTTGATTACCAAAACTAAATTTCTCTTGGAACACTGACCATTGAACCGATAAAACTCCTACCTGTGGTAAGGACTGTTCGAGTAGTTGTCCTAGAACCTGCAATCCCTGCTCTGGAGTCAAAGGAGTGATTCCAGAGGCAACCATTCGATCTCTATTACGATTATCTAAGCTTGCTGCCATTCCTGCTTGTGCCCAAGGTCCCCAGTTAATACTTAAACCTGGTAAACCCATTCCCCGTCGATGATGGGCTAAAGCATCCATAAAAGCATTAGCTGCGGCATAATTTCCTTGACCGGGTGAACCTACCAATGAAGCCATCGAGGAGAAACAAACAAAAAAGTCCAAAGCTTTATTCTGAGTTAAATTATGAAGATGCCAAGCCCCTTGTACTTTCGGTGCCATCACCTGTGTAAATTGTTCCCAACTCATAGAGTGGAGCAAGGCATCATCTAATACCCCAGCAGCATTAATTACACCTTTTAGGGTCGGTAAAGATGCTTCAATTTCTGAAAAAATTGTAGTCGCATCAACTTCATCGGAGATATCCCCACATAAGACTAATATTTGTGCCCCTAGCTTTTGCAGTTCTTCAATGATTTGTTGAGCTTCAAGGTTAGGCTGCTTACGTCCGGTGAGTACTAAATGTCTTGCTCCTTGTTGAACCATCCACCGCGCTGTGTGTAATCCTAAAGCTCCCAATCCTCCTGTTATTAAATATGTCGCATTATCCTTGAGTGACACAGAATCATATGGTTTGAGAGATTGCTTGACTAAACGAGCAAAGTATAAATTATCTGCCCGTAAAGCTAGATGGTCTTCTAATTGGTTAGAATTTACTAGAAGTTGTAGTAGTGTGTATGCTTCTGATTCTGGAGAAATTGGGTCTAAATCTACCATTCCACCCCACAGTTGGGGATGCTCCAGAGATATTACTCGCCCCATTCCCCACAAGGGTGATGCAGCCACACAGACTGATTCGGTTTGGGATTTGACTAATTGAGCACCTCGAGTCACTAACCACAGTTTGGCTACACTTTTGGTTTTAGTTAGCACTTTCACTAGTTGTAGCACCGTGCCACATCCCCAAAGTTGTGCTTGTTTTAAAGTTGTGGTTGTTAAGTCTTGCGTTCCTTGAATATCTAAACTCCACAAATTAATCACATGGAGTAAGGGTAATTTGCTATTTTCCCCGATAGCTTGAATTAGTTGTTCAAACTCTTGAGCCTCTGTGGGATTGAGTTGATAAGTACCTTCGTCTAGTTTTCGGTAGCAATCACTTCGATAAACTAAACTACATTCACAATGGTGCGATTGCAATTGCTGAACTAATTTTTCCCCTACTGCGGTGGTGTCTGCAAAAATTAACCAATGGCTAGGTTTAATGCTTGTCTTGGGTTGGGTATCAACTAAAGGTTTCCACTGTACTTGGTACAAGAAATCTTTGGTAGTTTCTATAATTAGTTGTTTCTGGTGCTGTTTTACTAATACTTCTAGAAATTCTGGCAGGAGATTGACTTGTTCTGGAGAAAATTTACCAATTTTTTCTATTTGTTGAGCCAACTGTTGGATATTCCCATGGATTAGCAAATCGAAAATTGGAGTACTCTTTGTTTCACAAGAGGAATAAGCTGCTTTTTGGCTTTGACTTTCCGTGCTCTCAATCCAATAACGTTGCCGTTGAAAGGGATAAGTCGGCAATACTACCTTGCTACGAGAATAATCTTTATCAAACCCTAACCAATCAACTTTAACTCCATGCACATATAGTTCAGCCAAACTTTGTAGCATTTGCTGCCAGTCTTCTTGACCTGGTCTCAAAGAAGGCAACCAAACTCCCACATCTTCTGGCAAGCACTGTCTTCCCATGCCTAACAAAGTTGGTTTGGGTCCAATTTCTAAGAAGATGGAATAACCTTCTTGCTGTAATGTGTCCATACTTTGGGCAAATTTTACCGGTTGCCGGACATGATTTACCCAATAGCTTGCTGTGGCAATACTATTCTCTGCCCTAGCTCCCGTTACATTTGATACTAATGGAATATTTGGTTGATTGTAGGTTATTTCTGATGCTACTGCTTCAAAGTCCGCCAACATTGGTTCCATCAAATGTGAATGGAATGCGTGGGATACTTGCAGTCGTTTTGTCTTAATGTCTTCTGCTTCTAAGCTATTTTGAACCGCTCCAATTGCTTCTGCCTCACCAGAAATGACAATGCTTTGGGGTCCGTTAATCGATGCGATCGCTACTTTTTGAGAGTATGGTGCAATTAGTTGATTTACCTTTTCAATTGAAGCCATTACAGATAACATTTCACCCCCAGAGGATAACTGTTGCATTAGTCTTCCTCTATGAGCAATCAGTTTTAAACCATCTTCTAAACTAAATATTCCTGCTACTGTGGCTGCCACATATTCCCCAACACTATGCCCCATCACCACATCCGGTTTTATTCCCCAGGATTCCCATAGTTTATAAAGAGCATATTCTATTGCAAATAAAGCTACTTGGGTATAGGCGGTTTGGTCAATAATACTACTGTTTAATTTTTGATTATCTTCTGGGTAAATAATATCTAAAATCGATTTTTTTAAATATGGTTGTAGAATTTGTTCGCACTGCTCTAAGGTTTGACGGAAGACAGGTTGTGTTTCATATAGTTGTCTTCCCATATTGATATATTGGGAGCCCTGACCAGTGAATAAAAATACTATTTTCGCTAACTTTTTACTGTCAACTTGACCCCTCACCACTCCTAGAGTATCTTCCGGGTTTTTTTGAAAAACCTTTAATTTTTGGCGCAATTTCTCGGTTGATGGAGCTATTAAAGCAAGGCGATAGTCAAAATGGCTGCGACTTATATGAGCACTAAAACATATATCAGCAATTGTTGCTGTATTATCATTACTTAAAAATTCTTCATAGCTTTGGATCATTTCTTGCAGTGCTTTTTCACATTTGGCAGATAAGGTTAGTATGTGCCAAGGATGCTTACCCAAATCAGAATCCTTAACCTGGGACTGTTGAGTCGGAGCTTCTTCTAAAATTACATGAGCATTAGTTCCACTAAACCCAAAAGAACTAACTCCAGCTATACGGCTTTTTCCATTTGTTGGCCAAGGGCTAATCTGCGTCGGAATTTTTACTGGTAATTCCGACCAATTAATATAAGGATTAGGCTGGTTAAAATGCAGTGATGGTACTATTTGTTGATTTTGCAGTTGTAGGACTATTTTGATCAAACCAGCAACTCCTGCTGCTGCCTCTAAGTGTCCAATGTTAGTTTTTACTGAGCCAACTATTAAAGGTTGCTCTTTAGAGTGGCTTGTGCCAAATACAGTCCCTAGGGCTCCAACTTCAATCGGATCTCCCAAGGATGTCCCTGTACCATGAGCTTCAAAATAACTAATATTTGCCGGTTCTACTCCCCCATTTTCCAAAGCTTGGCGAATTACTGCTTGTTGAGAAGGACCGTTAGGAACCGTTAAACCACTGGTGTGACCATCTTGGTTAATGGCGCTTCCCCGAATCACAGCCAAGATATTGTCTTTATCAGTTAATGCATCTGATAAACGTTTGAGTACAACAACACCGCATCCTTCACCACGAACAAAACCATCTGCACTAGCGTCAAAAGTCTTACATCGCCCATTAAAGGACAACATACGGGCTTTAGAAAAAGCTATACTCACCTCTGGAGAAATTATTCTATTCACTCCTCCTGCCAATGCTAGGTTAGATTCTCCTCTTCTTAAACTGGAGCAAGCTAAATGCACACTTACCAAAGAAGAGGAGCAGGCTGTGTCTACTGCTAAAGAAGGTCCGAGTAACCCTAAAATATAGGAAATTCGCCCCGATGCCGTACTATGAGCATTACCTGATACAACATAAGCATCAATTTGTTCTGAGTCTTGAGCAATTACGCGTTGGTAATAATCATTGCCACAAATGCCAGTAAAAACACTTGTTTGGCTTCCGTTAAGTTCAGTCGGATTTATTAGAGCATTCTCTATGGCTTCCCAAGTAACTTCTAATAGTAATCGCTGTTGAGGGTCTAAATGAATCGCTTCTCTAGGAGAAATACCGAACAAATTAGCATCAAACTGATCTAGAAGCTCAATGAATCCCCCATAAGGAGTATAAATTTTACCAGGAGATTCTGGGTTTGGGTCATAGTAATTATCAAGATTCCATCGATTTGGGGGTACTTGAGTGATGGCATCTACTCCGTTTTTTAAAACTTCCCAAAACCCTTTCGGAGTAGATGCACCTCCGGGGAAGCGGCAGCCCATTCCAATGATTGCTATTGGTTCAGTCTTGGCATATTCTAAAGCGTCCAGTTTGGATTGCATCCTCTCTAAGGCAAGTAGCGCTTGTTTAGTTGGCGATAGAGAGTCAGCTTGTTTTGAGTTAGAAGTATTACGCCTATTAATATTCATGTCCAT